>JAEWJD010000007.1 GCA_023386765.1 Pseudomonadota bacterium
TGGCCTCCAGTTTCTTGCGTGCTTCGTTGATCTGGGTTCCGCGCAGCAGGTCGATTGCCTCGCCGGCGTCGAGGGTGGATGCCACGCGGCGAAGGCGGGGCAGCAGTGCCTGCAGGCCGGCCATCAGGGGCCCATCCAGTGGCATGCCGGCGGCCAGTCGCGCGGCCAGCTGGCGCAGCGGGGCTACATCGAGCGGCTTGTCGTGGCGAATGGCCCACATGTCGAAGAAGTCGGCCATGCCGTCGATGGCCGGGGCGCTCTCGTACCAGCCGCCGTCGGCGTTGCAGAAGAAAATCGGCGTTCCGCGCTGGTCGGTGTCTACGTTTCCGGTGCGTTCGATCTGGTCGATGACGGACTCCAGCGGCTCCAGCGTGTACTGGGCTTTGACCAGCATCGGTATATGGACGGGCCGCTCGACGCGGCGTATCGCGCGCTGGCGGGCCTGCTGCCGCTCCATCTGGCGGCGCTGCTGGCGGTTGAGAGGGGCGGGGGTCATGTCGTTCTCTGAATAGGGGCGGCCGGCACCGGCAGCATTGCGGGGAGTGTGGGAGGGAGTCGCCACCGGGCCGGCCATAGGGTTACTCCAGGCCCAGCTCGGTGAGCTTGGCTGCCGGGATGCTGGCAATCGCACGCTCTTGCGCCTGCTGGTGGCGCTGGGCAGCATCGCCATCGGTCGTGCTCGACCCGGAGTAGGCGGTGCCGTCGCGCAGCACAAGCACGCAGATGATGAGATCGCGCACGCTGTCGGGAATATCGGCGCTGTCCGCCGGGATCTCGCAGCGCAGGGCGACAACGTCAGCGGCGGACACGTAGTAATCGTCCATGACGTGCGGGCGGATTTGTTCGATGGTGGGCATTGTTGGTCCTTGATTTAGGCGCTCAGAGGGAGGGCGTTTTGCTTGTCCACGGCCGGGGTCACGGTGACATCCACCTCGCCGCCCAGCAGCTCGTACAGGCGCTTGATCTGCTCGCCGGTCGGGTTGCACTTGACGCGGAATCTGTAGAGGGCGCTGCCGCCTTCCATCAGCTCAACGGCGAAGTTGTCCACGTCGGCCGTGTCGAAATCGATATCCGAAGGGCCGCCGATGCCAAAGCCGATACGCACGGTGGCGCCCTTGAGCTCATGCTTCAGGCGGATGGATCCGATCAGGTCGCCGAACTTGCGCACGGTGAGCTGATCCGCCGGGCTGCCGTGAAAGATTTCCTCCTGGTCAGGCGGCGTTTCCTCGGCGCGGTAGAAGGCGCTGCGCAACGTGGGGTGGAACAAGGCCAGGTGGCCATTACTTTCGGTGAATGCGATCTTGATATCCGCGCCGCCGACCTTCTCGTCGCCGTGGTTCTCGGGGCGGACGTTCAAATGGGCAAGCGTGGCTTTCTGGGCTTCGAGGGAGAACATTGCGGGCTCCAGGTCAGGCGGCTGCGAGCTTCGAACGCAGCTCGTAGCCCATCAACGGCCAGATTTTTGCGACGGCGTTCTCGCGGGCGATCTTGCGACCGATCTCGGGGTCGAAGTTTTCGGGGCTGGCGCATGCGCTTTCACCGGTCACGGTGAAGCCGTTGCGCAGCACCAGCACGCAGAAGGTCAGCAGGCCGAGGGCAGTGGCGTTGCACGCCTGCGCTTCCGGGCCGCCCCGGAAATGACCGTCGACGCCGTCAAGAGCCGTGAAAAAATGGCATTCCGCGATGTTCGCTTTGATGTCTTCCGGCGTGACGCGAGGCGCGGTCAGGCCCTTGGCTTGAATTTCTTGCTCGATTTTCTGGTCTTCCATGGTGTGCTCCTTTCGGTGGTTGCTACGTTGGGAATAGGGTGGGCGACGCCTGGGGGGTCCTCGGTTGCGGCGCCGCCCTGGGAGATCAGGCGGCCGGGGTCAGCTCGGCGCGGCGGTTCTGGTAGGCCCGCTGCAGGGCGTCGTAGTGCTCGTCCGGCGCGTCACGCAGGCTGTCGCCCACCAGGTCGAGCGCGTCGATGGTGGTGGCCTCGGTGATCTGCTGGAGGATGGGCGAGGGGTCGTAGGCCAGGGCTGCCGGCGCGTCGTCATCGGCAGGCGCGGGAGTGATGTAGTCGCCGTCCAGCACGTTGTCGAGTGCCTGCGATTCGCCACGGGCGTTCAGCTCATCCAGTGCGGCGGCGCTGGCCAGTTCGATACTGACCGGCAGGTACTTGAACAGGCGGCGCAACACGGTCTTGCGGCCCATCTCCGAGAAATGCCCGCCCCACGGGCTGGAGGCTTCCTTTCCGTAGCGCTTGGCCTGCTTCCATCCTTGCGAAGCGTCGCGGATATCGAGCACCTGCTGGTAGCTCATGACCTCGAATGCATGCCCGCCGCCGACCAATTTGGCGACTGCATAGAAAGCGACGATGTCGCCGCGCTCGCCCATCGCCGGGCGATGCTCCAGCTTCTCATCCAGCCCGTAGGCGTACTCGAAATGGTCATTGGCGTGCACGGCGTGGGCGGCAATGCTCACGATCTGGCCAGAGCGGCGCGCGAGATCAATCAGGCCCTTGTAGCCCAGGACAATCTGCACCTCGACAATGCCCTTCTGGCGGTTTTCGAAGGGGATCAGGTAGGCGTGCCCCAGGGGAGTGTTGGGCTCCAGGCCAAGCTGGGAGACCTGGACCACGGCGCCCATAAGCGATTCGACCGTGCAGCCCATGAGCTTCGGGGTGGTGCGCAGTGCGCCCAGCGCGATTTTCAGCATGCGGTCGGCGCTGACGTGGCGAGGAAGCACAGCGGCCAGCGTGGCCTTCTGCGATTCGAAAAAGGTCTTGACCTGGCCGATTCCAGCCTGGGAGGCGACCATCTTGGAGGTCTTTTTGAGATCTGCGAGCGATGTGGTTTGCGACATGGCTTTTCCTGTCATTCGTCGTTGAAGGCCCAGCCGGGCAGGGTGGCAAGGTGGATGCCCTGGCCGAAGCCAGGCCATTCGCCGGATGCCAGGCATTCGGCGTAAGTGGAAAGGTTGCGGCGATAGTCGCGGCGGCCCTGGGCCTGGCTCTGAGGGTCGAGCATCACCGCGCTGGCGGCGAACGGCCAGGCGTCCTGAACAGCCACGAAGATGAAGGCCAGCACGTCCTTTCCGCTGGCGGCCGCGTAGCCGTCGCTGTAGTAGGCGTCCTGCACGTGGTAGCGCTTGCGTGCGATCTGGCGTGCAAACTCGGCCGGGTTCGCGTCGCTGAAGGTCTTCACGTCCAGCTGGATCACGCCGGACTCGCCCACCGGATGGACCCAGTCAGGACGGCAACGGCACAGCACGCCGGTTTCTGCGTCGATCCAGTAGGCGGATGATTCGGCCACGCCGGTGGCCAGGGCTTCGGCCACATCGGGCAGACGGCGCACAGCCTCGGCCTGGCGCAGGGCTGTCTCGCGCTGAGCGTGCGAGATGATCGTGCGGCCGGCGCTGCTTTTGTTCCAGGCTGCCCACCATTCCATCGCTTCGACGCTTTCGGGGCTGGGCTTCTTGGCGTTCCACTGGGCATCGGTGGGCCGGCGGGGCGCGTCCGCAGGCAGCACGGCATACCGCTTGTCGAACTCGTCTGGCTCAAGGATTGCGCAGTGTGCGAGCTGGCCTTCCAGCTGGCCTTTGCGCTCCGGCTCAGGCGGGCGCGCCGGGTTCAGCGTCAGGTCGTAGAAATTGGCTGGCGACACGTTGATGCGATCCAGCCCGGTTTTGCTGATTCCAGGCCCGCCGTGGTACTCCTCGATGGGCAGGCCCACGATCACGCACGGCGCGTCGATCAGGGCGACGGGTTCGGTGATCGCGTTCATGCTTCGGACTCCGGGACGCCCGACCGCAACCGCAGTTCGCGGATCGTGTCGGTGGTGAATTCACTGTCGGCCGCGTGGCCGAACCATTCGCACGCGGCGACGACGCCGAAGGCGCGAATGGCGTTATCGAAAGCGTCGGCCGGCACGCGCTCGTCAACAGGCGGAATCTCGCCCGGGCCGCCGTGGGGGATGCGGGACATGCTCACTCCTTCGCCGCATACGCGGTCTTCCCGCCATCGCTGGCGGTGTGGATGGGTTCGCCGTGGGCGTCGAGGGTCGGGCCGATGACGCCGGTCATCAGCAGCAGCGAAAAGACGATGGCGGCGCCGCACAGGCCGTAGCAGGCGACGTTGATATCCCACTGCTTGCGGTAGGCCAGCAGGTACAGGGCCAGGGCGCGGCGGGAGAAGGTGCGGAGGCGGGTCATTGGGCACCTCGGGCGGCGAGCAATCGGGCTCGGATCTCGTCCGCGTTTTCCTTGTCGGTGATGACGAATTGATGCTTTTCGGCCTCGGCCTTCCAGTACTGTTCGACCTTCAGGCCGGGCTGCACCATTCGGTCATAGGCGTAGCTGCCGGTGATCCGGGCGATGGCCGGCCGCTGGATGAAGATGTCCCACTTTTCCACCAGGAACGGACCTTGACCCTTTGCTATTGCATCGCTGACCAAGGACGGCATCGGGGCGAGGGCCCATTCCGTGCGCGGCGTCGGCTCAAATGTCTGCGTTCCGGCCTCTTCCCAGCCTTCCAGAACCGTCCCGTCCCAGTTGCCATCGCGGACGATGAATGCGAATTCGCGGCCGCCAAAGTTCAGGATTCCTTCGGCACGCACGTTGATCGCGTCGATACGGTCGCGGTCCAGGATGCTGACGTGCTGCTGGTGATAATCGTCAGCGTGCGCGGCTTCGCAGATCATTTGCATCACGTCGTCGCGGTGCTCGGCCGGGATGTCGCGATCGAAGGCGGCATCTACAGATAGCCTGGCCATTACTGCTCTCCCGTGGCTTTGGCGATGGCAGCGCGGGCCTTATTGAATGCGGCGCGGCACAGGTCCATTCGAGCGTTGAAATCGACCGCATGGTCCTGTTCTCGGTCGTCCCATTCGATCATTGCCATGCATGCATCCAACAACTCAGGCGCGGCGGCGATCAGGCGGGCGTTGGCTTCAGTGTTGCAATCGATCCATGAGGTACATCTCCCCATTTCGTGCAAAGGTTCGGTTGCTCCGTCGAGCCATACGCAGGTGATACCTGCGGGTGAATGACCCTGAGTCCACGGTGCCGGCGTATGTTTCGTCGTCATGCTGTCTTCCTCAGAAAGGCCATAGCGCGATCACCGGCCAGGGCAAAGGGATAGGCGGCAGCGAGGCCGCACAGGATGAAAAGGGCGGTGGTCATTGGCGCGCCTCGAAGGTGATGCGCTGCCGATCATCCACGGCGTCTGCGAGAACCTGGACCGCCTGGGCCTCGCTCAGAACCAGCCAGCGGCGAACCAGGGAGGCCAGGACGGCTTCGGACTCACCCGGGCGCGCGCCGTGCGCAACCAGCTGCGCGAAGAACTTGTCGGCCTGCGCATCGCCGCACTCGCGCACAAAGTCCGAGGCGCGCTGGGTGGACGGGCCGCTGGCGTAGTGAAAAACGACGTTCTGATCCAGCTGAAGGGCGCGGCGCAGCTCACGGGCCAGATCGGCTTCGAGCTCGGCGCGCCGCTCTTCTTGAGTGCGGGCGCGGATCAGGCCATAGGTGCCGCAGTCGCTGCGCACCGGGCGGATGGGGGAGGGGGTCAGCATGGTCAGGCCTCCACCGACTGCCCGGCCAGCTCGCGATAGCGGCCGAACTCATCGCCGAATGCCGCTGCAATGCGCGCGCGGTTCGTGAAATCCGCCAGCTGCCACAGGCGGGCCAGCTGCTTGACGAAGTTGCCGCCGTACTGCGACATGGCCAGGACGGCCTGCTCGTCGGTGATGTGGTCCATGCTTTTCTCCCAAGCCTCCGGGTGAGGCGTTGGGAGAAATATAAGGCATACCTAACTTCTAGGCAATAGGCATGCCTAACTATTTTTGAATGGGCTCAAAAAAACCGCCAGATGGCGGTGCTCAATACCGGGCTTAGTTTCTTGTCGCTCCGTATGTGCGGTCGGAAATTGTGCGATGAGCGTAGGGCGTGATGCCTACTGAGCTTCCTCGTTGATTGCAAATTTTCGACCAGACTGCACTAGGTCTGTATACAGCTTCTCGCTAAGCTCTGTCGCATACTCAAGCTCATTTGGATGTCCGATTCTGAGCGCCGCAGAGTAATGAGCCATCTGTTTGGCATACTCGCGGGCCAGTGAGTCGCATATATCCAGCGCTGCTTCCCGTGCAGTCTGGGCAGATTGGCTTTGACGTTCCATTTTCAAAGTGTGCCGTAAGCAGGGAAAGTAAAGGTCCAGGGCGGCATCCGCCCCCTGCTTTGATGATTGAGCGAGTTCCTGGTTGACGACAGGCATACCTATTGGCTGCATATGGCTTGATGCGCAGCCAGCCCCAAGGAGGCAAGCTATTGCGATAGCAGATAGTCGCACAATATGCATTTCGTCACTCTCAGGTTAAATTTTTCCCACAGCAAACTACGAGCGAGAGATGGCCGCGCCTATGCTGCGCGTTCGCCTGTGTTGCTTTTGACGGTGGGGGTAGCCTTGAATGCCTCAACCTGGCTGATCACCCAGTCTTCGATCGCCGCTCGCTGCGGTTCCGTCAGCGAATAAAAGTCCTCTTTCTTCAGTCGATCGAAGGGCCAGTCAGAGCTTGGGCGGCGTTCCTTGGGCAGCACTCCGTCTGCCAGCCAAGCCTCGTTAACGTTGAGAAATTGCGCCACGCTCACCAAGTTGGCGCCCTTGATGTTCTTCGTCTTGCCGTTCAGCCAGTCGGCGACTGATGGCGGCTTGATGCCTGCCGCTCGCGCCAAGTCGACCTGCTTTACGCCGGCCTCGTCCAATGCCTCTCTGAGGCGTTCTGCAAGAGTGCTCATTCGGCAATCCTAATAGCTATCGAGGTAGGCATGCCTTCCTTCTGTGTTAAGCGCTCCTTGACGAAAAATAAGGCATGCCTAATAATCGGCGCACTATGACCGAAAAACACCCAGACTCCGACCTCATCGACCGCCTCGGTGGCACCGCCGTGGTGGCTCGCCTTTGCAATGTGAAGCCGCCTTCTGTGTCCGGCTGGCGCGACTCCGGAATCCCGGATGCCCGTCTGATGTACCTGAGAGTTATTCGCCCCGAAGCATTCGAGGGCCCGGCCGCCGCAGTCACCGCCCAGCCCGCCCCGGCGCAGGAGGGTGGGCGCGTGCAGGGGGTGACTTGATGAGTGCCCCACGTCGATCAGTCCATGATGGCGCGGCTAGGGCGCGTCGGAGTGTCCGCCATACGGTAAAGCGTCTGGCAATTCGGGCACTTGTAGCGGGTATGCATCGGGTTGTCCGACTGGAGTATGGATTTCACAGCCTTGTTGTCCATACACCCGGGGCAAAGGTGATGCACGGGTTCGCCATTGCGGCACGCTTCTTTCAGACGAAGGGTGAGCGTTCCGGGGTGGTCCTCGACCAACTCATAGCGCTCTCTATCAGCAAGGCGCTGTTCCAGTTTTCGAACTTGGCCTTCGAGGTCGTGTATGCGAGTCAGCGCCGCGCGCTCGCGCTCGGTGGACTCAAGGCCCTCCTTCTGTATCCGGAATACCTCAGCCCCGAGATGCATCAACTGAGCGTTGAGTTCATTGGTGGCCGAAACGATCTTCGCTTCATCCAGCGTTTGTGCGGCTGTGCGGATAAGCCCAATTGCCTGCCCGGCAGCGGTGAAAAAGGCCATAACGTCCATAAGAGTTCCCCCAGCGTAGGAAAGGGTGGCGTAGGAACCCCCGATTCTACGTTTGGCGGGAACCACGGCGAGGGGGACGCATGAGGCCATCAATGCACCGTCGCACAGAAAGCCCTGGCACTCTCAAGGGCGCGCCGGTCGCGCTCGTCTGCCAGCGCTTGGAAGAGTTCCATCACCGTCCGCTCGGACGGATCGGTAAAGCGTTTGCGGGCCAAGTCCTGCGCGCAGGTCAGCAGTTTCTCGGTATCGGTCATTTCTGGCTCTGTCGTGTTCATGCCGTCAGTTTGCAGAGGCTCAGCTTCAGCGGCATTCCCATTCATTTGAGCCGGGTTGAAACACCATGAACCCTGATGAAGCACCGATTCGGATGCATGGCGGGCACGACGAGGAAACCCTGGTCCGGCGCCTGCTTCGCAGCCTGGACAAAGCCAAGCGCCTCGCCGTCATGCAGGCCTGCGGCTGGGAAGATGAGTCTTCGATTTCGCAGGTCATCAGCGGGCGCGCGGGCATCAAGCTGGAGCAGCTGGACGCGCTGCTGGGCGTGCTGGGGCTGTCCATCCAAGAGGACGAGTACATGGACTACCTGCGCAAGGGGAACACCATCGGGGCGAACTGCTGCCGCGCCAGCGCAAGCCTCGGTTACTGCAAGGCGCGCTGACATGACACAGAAGATTTCCCAGCTGTCCGGCCAGCTCTGCGCGCGTGAGGATTTCCGCGCGTTCTGCGGCACGACCACCGCAGACGAGGCCGCCGCCTTCATCCGCCGCGTGTGCCGCGTGAAGTCGCGCCGCGAGTTGGATCACAACCCCGAGGCCCGCGACCGCTTTCATGAGCTGGTGCGAAAGCCGTTCGCTTATAGGACGGCGCCATGAACTACTACGAGCACCATATCCGCGACTATGACGCGGCCACGGCCCACCTGTCCTGGGATGAGGACATGGCCTACACGCGGCTGATGCGCTGGTACTACCGGAAAGAGCAGCCGATTCCCGCTGACATCAAGGAAGCGTGCCGGCAGATCCGTGCGACCTCGAAGGCGCAACGCGATGCCGTCTCGGCCGTGCTGCATGAGTTCTTCGAGCTGCGCGAGGACGGGTGGCATCAGGAGACTTGCGATGCCGTCATTGAAGCGTTCCAGGCCGGCGAGCCTGAGCGGGAGGCCAAGAAGGCGAACGAAGAGAACCGCTTGCGCCGGCACCGAGAGGAGCGTGCGCGCCTGTTCAAGATCCTGACTGATGCAGGGGAGCATGCCCCCTGGAACATCAAGATTGATGATCTTCGGTCCATGGTCGAGGGCATCCAGGCCAGGGCAGCAGCAACGCATCAAAGGACGCCTGAAACAGAAACTGAAACACCACCTGAAACGGCACCTGCAACGCCTGCAACGGCTACCCAGACACCAGACACCAATCACCAGACACCAGTATTAAAAGAAGAGAGAGATAGCGCGGGCGCGCAAGGCGACGAACCCGGGGCCTACTTGCCCAGCGGAACGCCCTACGGCCGGATGGCCAAGCTGCTGCGCAGTCGCGGGGTGGACGTGTCCCCTGGAAACCCGCACTTCCGTGCCTGGGTGGACCGGGGCCTGACCGAGGACGAGGCCATCGCTGGCATCGAATCCGCACGCCTTGCCAAGCCCGCACCGGAGGCGATCCCCTGGGCCTACCTGGCCAAGACGCTGGAAACCGCCCGGGCCAAGGCTGCAGCCGTGCCGGAGAAGGGCGCAGAGCCCACCAAGCCGAAGCAATCCGAGGACCGCTGGTGGCTCAACAACGCGGGCATCGACCGCAAGGGCCGCGAGCTGGGCCTGTTCGCCCGGGGAGGCGAGAGCTACCTGGACTTCAAAGACCGAATTTTCGAGGCGATACGCCGCCGTGACGCCGCCGCACAGGAGCAAACCGCATGAGCTACGCAGAAGCCGCCGCAGCCGTGAGCCACGGCCAAACCCATGCCCATCACGACCACCGGGCCTGCAGCGTCCCGGGCTGCGTCCTGCCGGGCACGATTGCCGACAGCACCACCGGCTCGGCCGACTGGGTGTGCTCGATCCACCACGGCGCATCGCACTCGGAGCAGGCCGGCATCAGCGCCAGGATGGCAAATCGCCGAAAGCTGCTGATCCTGGCCCAGCGCCTGAGCAACGCCGGTGCTGCTGACCCTGTGCCGCAGCAGGTGGCGGAGTGGGTCAAAGCCCAGGGCAGGGCCGATCTGCTGCCGTCGAGCCCGACGACCTGCCGCAAGCTGGGGGCCTCGATGCTGCGCACGCTGACGGACGAATGCCGGGCGCCCCAAGCCCGCGTTGGCGACACCACGAAACCCAAAGGCCAGCGCGACAGCTGGAGTTCCGCAGCTGATGCTGCAACCGCTTTTCTCGGAGGCTTGGCATGACCGCGCATGACTTGGAGGCCAAGCAGGCTGATGTGGCGCTGGATCCGATGGCGGGCACATTCGCGCGCGCGCACGTTTCGCCGGACGCCGACCCCTGGGCTCGGGCTGGTGCTGAAATTCCCCGCGCCACGCCGGAGGCTCGCGTCAATGCTGGGTTTGACCCTGGTGCTGGCGCTGGCCCTGCGCCGGCGTTGAGCGTGAACATCCTGGCCCTCGACCTGGGCACCAAGACCGGCTATGCCCTGCGCCGACGTGACGGCACGTTGCGTTACGGCACCGAAGAATTCACGCCTCGCGCAAGCTGGACGCCAGGCCAGAAGTGGCAGCGATACCGCGCCTGGCTGTCGAAGATCATCGCCGAGGAAGCCGTTAATCTCATCGTGTTCGAGGACGTGAAAGCCCACGGCAAGGGCGCTGTACTGGCCGCGCACGCCTATGGCGGATTCCGGGCGATGCTCGAAATGGTCGCCGACGGCCACCGCGTGCGCTTGTTGCCGGTGGGCGTGAGCACGATCAAGAAGCACTGGACGGGGAAGGGCAACGCGAACAAGGACGCCATGCTGGCCCAGGCCAAGGCCCGGGGCTTCCGGCCGGAGACCGACAACGACGCCGATGCGCTGGCCATCCTGCATTGGGCGGTTGAGCAGGAGGCGGGGTAGGGCGATGCGCCTCACCGACTTCGACTGGCCCGAGATCGTGCTCGATCTGCGCCGAGCGGGTATGGCCCAGCACGAAGTGGCCCGCGCCTTGGGCCCGGCTGCCGGGGAGTCGATGGTCCGCCAGTACCTGGCCGGCGCGACCCCGGCGCACTGGCGCGGCGAGCTGCTGCTGGCGCTCTGGGAAGAGAAGACCGGTCGGGTTCGCGCAGATGCGCCCCGGCGCCCGGCCGAAGCGCGGCGCGTTCCTGAGCGCCGCCGGCGCATGAGCGGAACCGCGCAGATGCCCGCCGAGCAACTGCTGGCCGTGGCCCGTGCCTACAACATGAGCGTGACCACGTTGACCCATCTGCTCAACCGCGGCCGACGGCAGAGCCAGGCCCGGGCGCACAACCTATCACTGCCAGGATTTGAGGATTGAACGATGAGGATGAACCCCGATAGCGAGCGCGCAAGGCTGTTCGTTAAGGAGTACCTGGTCGACCTGAACGCGACCGCCGCCGCAGAGCGGGCAGGCTACAGCAAGCGTAGCGCCAAGCAGATCGGCTATGCCTTGCTGCAGCTTCCCCTGATCAGGGAACGGATCGCGGCGGCTCAGCAGGAGCGCATAGCGCGCACCCAGATCACCCAGGACAACGTGCTGCAGGAGCTGTCATCCATGACGCTGTACGACGCCGGCGAGATAGGCCGGTACCAGATCACCAAGCCCGAGGATGTCCAGAAACTGCCCGAGCATCTGCGGCGCTGCGTGGTGGGCTGGTCCTGGGACAAGGCGGGCAACTTCGTCCTGAAGCTGGCCGACAAGCTGGGGGCCGCCACCCTGGCTATGCGCCACCTGGGCATGTTGAACGACAAGCTGACGATCCAGCGGCCGAGGGTGACGCGGCGCGATCTGACCGGCCGGAAAGACACCTGATGCAGCCCGAGATCCACTACGACTACGCGGCCCAAGGCCCGACCCTCGCGGCATACATTGCGTCACGCGAGCCGCGCACGATGATTATGGGGCCGCTGGGTAGCGGCAAGACGAATGCCAGTTGCTGGCGCGCCTTCGAGCTCATGTGCCAGCAGGAGCCGGATGCGCATGGTGTGCGCCGATCGCGCGGTGCGGCCGTGCGCAATACCTATCCCGACCTGATGAGCACGACCACCAAGGACTGGCTGGAGATGTTCGGGGACTTGGGGCGCTGGGTAGCCGGCGGCCTGGAGCCGCCCACGCATTACCTGTCATTCGACCTTGACGACGGCACCACGGTCGAGGCCGAGCTGGTGTTTATCGCCCTGGATCGGCCCGAGCACGAGCGCAAACTGCGCGGCCTGCAGCTGACCTTCGCCTGGCTCAACGAGGTGAAAGAGCTGGCGAAGGCCATCGTTGACATGCTCGACCTGCGGGTAGGCCGCTTCCCAAAGGATGTGCGCCCGACGTGGTTTGGCATATTCGGCGACACCAACGCGCCCGATAACGACCACTGGTATTACAAGCTGGCCGAAGAGACCAAGCCCGAGGGCTGGGCTTTCCTGCGCCAGCCGGGCGGCGTGGTCAAAGTGGGCGAGACCTGGCAGGTCAACCCCGACGCCGAAAACCTCAGCAACCTGCCGCCGGGCTATTACGAGCGGGGCATGCAGGGGAAGAAAGAGGACTGGATCAAGGTCAACCTGGCCAACCAGTATGGTTTCGTGGTCGACGGCAAGCCGGTCCACCCAGACTATCAGGATTCGATGCATTGCCGCGTGTTTGAGCTGGACAGGCACCAGCCGCTGCTGCTGGGTATCGACTTCGGCCTGACGCCGGCTGTTGTGTTCGGGCAGCGCCGCGCTATGGGCGGTTGGCGCATTCGGTCGGAGCTGGTGGCCACGAACATGGGGGCCAAGGCCTTCGCCCAGGAAATCCACCTGCACCTGGCCCAGCAGTACCAGGGCTTTGATATTGGGGGGTTCTGGGGCGACCCGTCTGGGGACAACCGCGCCCAGACCGATGAGACCACGCCATTTCAGATTCTCAAGGCTGCAGGATTGCCAGCGGTGCCGGCGCCCACCAATGACCCAATATTGCGCCTGGGGGCCGTGGACAGCGCACTGACCCGGATCGTTGACGGCGAGCCAGGGCTGCTGGTGCACCCGGACTGCAAGACCCTGCGCAAGGCGCTGTCAGGTGGCTACTGCTACCGGCGCATGGCGGTTTCTGGAGAGCGGTTCGCGGATAAGCCAGTGAAGAACGAGTATTCGCACGTTGCCGACGCAGCCCAATACCTGCTGGTGGGTGGCGGCGAGCATAAGCCGCTGGTGAAAGTTAGGCGTCAGCCAGGAAGTTGTAGACCCAGACGGGCCATAATGGACTGACATCGGGCGTACGTAGCCATATTGAGAGGCCATGCCATACGAGAAAGAATAATGCGCCGGCTAGGAACGCATTCGGTTGAACAGCCAAGTAGAGCTCCGATTTTTTCTCAGTGGGAGCAAACTCTTCGCGACGAATCTTTTCGACCAATCTTAGCTGCTTGCCTTTGTCTGATCCGGCCTCAGGATCAATTCCTGAGGAAATTCGATACGTTCTGGAGTTAATCAGCTGCATCAGGGCGATGTGATGCAGAAACCGACAACCTGCAAAAAAACTGAGTGACCAGCAAACCAGTGCTAGGCTCAAAAATATCAGCGACCAATGAAAAGTTGCTTCCTTCGTTTGCGTGACTGCAAATCCGATTGCAGCTCCTGCTGCACCTAAGAGGAAATATGCGTACTTCTGGCGAGACTCCTGCCCAGCCATTGTGAGCCGCAACCCTCGTTCGGATCCCACTTCAACATATTTGTCCATTTCAGTTCCTTGTTGAGCTTGGAATTTCCGCAGTCTACTGCGCGCGCGCGCGTCCAGACTGGCGGCATCGTTAATCAGGTGCCGCCATGTCGAGCCTCATCGCCAAACCCAAGACCCCGAGCACCCCCGATCCGGCCCCGCCTCCCGCGCCGCCGGCGACTACCGACGCGGCAGCCGCTGGCCAGGCCGAAGCTGAGCGCGTCCGCCGAAAACGCGGTACCGCTGCGACGATCCTGACCTCCGACAGCGCTGCCCGTCCGGGTTCGGTGGCCACCAAGACGCTGCTGGGTGCCTGATGGACAACCAGGACGTCGACCTGATCCGCGAAGTGCTGGCCGACCATGAGGCCATGAAGCAGGCGCGCCAGTCATTCGAGGCCCAGTGGGACCAGGTGACAGAAGCTGCGCTGCCGCGCTATCGCAAATTCTCCCAGGCCAGCGCAAACAGCCCCGGGGAGAAACGCACGCAGGAACAGTTCGACTCCACGCCGATCCTGGCGCTGCGGCACTTCGCGGCCGCCATGGACTCGATGATTACCCCGCGCACCCAGAAGTGGCACGGCCTGACGGTGGCCAATCCTGAGCTTCGCGACCTGCCGGCAGTCAAGGCGTATCTGGAGCAGGTAACGGACGTGCTTTTCGCACACCGCTACCGTTGGCGCGCCAACTTTGCTTCGCAATCGGGCGCCAGCTATATCGGCTACGGCGCATATGGCGCGGGCGGGCTGATGGTGGACGAGGTGCTGGGGCAGGGCATCCGGTACCGCAACCTGCGCATGAATCGCCTCTGGTTCGCCGAGGACGCCTATGGCGTGGTGAACAAGGCCCACATTCTATGGACGCTGACGGCGCGCCAGGCCGCCGAGAAATGGGGCACGGGCAGCCTGCCCCTGTTCATTCGAAACGCTATCGACCGCAACGATCTTGAGCGGCGGTTCGACTTCTTGCACGCCATTCGGCCGCGCCGGGACCGCGAACACGGCAAGGTGGACGGCCGCAACATGCCGATTCAGTCGGTCTGGCTGCCTCTGGATGCTGAGACGCAGATTGTCGAGCACAGCGGGTTTCGTGTTTTTCCTGCGGCCATCGGCCGGTTCTACGACGCCGACGATTCGGCCTACGGCTACTCGCCCGCCATGGAGGCGCTGCCTGATGTCCGCATGCTCAACCGCATGGAGAAGACGAACATCAAGGGGGCCGAGAAGGCGGTAAACCCGCCCCTGATCCTCCCCGACGACGGCGCGCTGGAGGCGTTTGACCTGCGGGCTGGGGCACTGAATTTCGGGTACATGAACCCGAATGGAACCCCGCTGATCCAGCCGCTGAATCTCGGGAAGAACGTCCCCATGGGCATGGACTATGCCAACCAAAAGCGCGAGTCCATCAACCTGGCTTTCTACGTCACCTTGTTTCAGATCCTGGTCGACAACCACCAGATGACGGCTACCGAGGTGCTGCAGCGTGCCCAGGAAAAAGGGATCTTGCTGGGGCCGACCATGGGGCGGGTGCAGTCTGAGCAGCTGGGCGCGCAGATCAGCCGTGAGCTGGACATCCTCGATCACGCCGGCGTTTTGCCGCCGATGCCTCCTGAACTCGAGGAAGAGGGCGGCCTGGTCGATATTGAATACAACAGCCCGCTGAACCAGGCGATGCGCGCCGACGAGGGCGCCAATGTCCTGCGTTGGGCCGAAGCATCCGCGCCATTCATTCAAGCAGACCCGAACGCGGCCCGGGCGATGAACGCCGAGGCGATTGTCCGCGGCCTGGGCGACGTGTTCAGTGTCCCGCAGAAGTACCTGCGCACGCAGGAGGAAGTAGGGGCAATGGATCAGGCTGCTGCCGAGCAGCAGCAGGCCGCCCAGCTTCTGGAGGCTGCGCCGGTTGCCGCTGGCGCGGCCAAGGACCTCACGGCAGCCGCCGTCAACGCATCGAGCGCACGCATATGAGCATGATTCCCCTGCGATTTCGACTGATGTTTGGCCGCCGTGTCGCATACCGGCGTGCCTTTCTGGATGACCGTGGCCAGCTGACCGAGGCAGGCCGGCGGGTCATGGCCGACCTGGCCAAGTTCTGCCGGGTTCGAGAGTCGATCACGATTGTTTCACCCGTCACACGCACGGTCGACACTCATGCCTCCCTGCAGGCCGAGGGCCGGCGCGAGGTCTTTAACCGGCTCGCCTACTACCTGAACCTCAGCGAGCAAGACATCTACCAATTGATGGAGCGAGAGCATGCACGCCCTGAATAAACGTTTCCTTCTCGCGCGCTTGTTGCGCGAGGCCGCCGATCCCGATACGCCGCCCGCTGGCGGCGCGCCGGCTGCGGACACTGGCTCCGCCAGCCCCCCGGCCGCAGAACCGCAGAACACTGCCCCCTCCTGGCGCGACAGTATCCAGGACGATGGCCTGAAGGCGTTTCTCGATGGCAAGGGCTTTGAGAATCCCGGCGATGCGCTGAAGGCGCTGCAGGACCTGGAGGGCAAGACTGTCATCCCGGAGTCGGCCGAGGCTTATCAGCTGCCGGTGCCTGAAGGCCAAGACGGCGCGTTTGCCATCGAGGCTGCCAAATGGATGCACGAAGCCGGTGTTCCGGTCGCGCAAGCCCAGGCGCTCGCCGAAAAGTGGAACGCCTACCAGGCCGAACAGGCGCAGGCGGTCGATCTGGCGCGGCAACAGCAGGGCGAGGCTGATGTGGCGGCCCTGCGCAAGGAATGGGGCGGACAGTACGACGCCAACCTGGAGCTTGGCCGCCGTGCAGTTCGGGCGTTCGTGGGCCAGGGGGAAGACGCTGGCCCCACGTTGGAAAAGATCGAAAGCGCCCTGGGCGCTGCGGAGACGTTCCGTTTGTTCCATCGCATCGGGAAACACCTGGGCGAGGGAACGTTGGCGCCGGAGGCCCACGCTGGAACGCAAGACGTGCAGCCCTCGGTCGCAGACCTTTTCTATCCCAGCATGAAGAAGTAATTCCCCCGGGCTTTGGCCCACAACGGCCTCACGGCCACTTTCATTACGGCCAACTCCAAGGAGAGACGCAATGGCTACTCTGGCAAATCCGAATCCGACGCTGGCCGATGTGGCCAAGCGCCTGGATCCCAATGGCGCGATCGCCAAGATCGTGGAGCTGTTGAACCAAACCAACGGCATTCTTGAAGATGCCACCTTCATCGAGGGCAACCTCCCTACCGGCCATCGCACGACGGTACGGGCCGGGATTCCGACGCCGACCTGGCGCAAGCTCTATGGCGGCGTGCAGCCGTCGCGCAGCAAGACCGCCCAGGTTACGGACAACTGCGGCATGCTCGAGGCCTATGCCGAGGTCGACAAGGCCCTGGCCGATCTCAACGGCAATACGTCAGCCTTCCGGCTGTCCGAAGATCGCGCGCACATCGAGGGCATGAATCAAGAGATGGCGCGCACCCTGATCTATGGCAACGAAGGCACCGACCCGGCCAAATTTACCGGGCTGGCTGCTCGCTACAACTCGATGTCCGCCGAGAGCGGCGAGAACATCATCGACGCCGGTGGCGCCGGCAGTGACAACACCTCGATTTTTCTGGTCACCTGGGGCGAGAACACCATTCATGGGATCTACCCCAAGGGCAGCAAGGCCGGCCTGAATGTCGAGGATAAGGGTCAGGTGACCATCGAAAACGCCGATGGTGACGGTGGCCGGATGGAAGGCTACCGCACCCATTACAAGTGGGACACGGGGCTGACAGTCCGTGACTGGCGTTACGGCGCGCGGATCGCAAACATCAGCGTGCCCAGCCTGTCCGGCGCTGGCGCCAAGGACGCCACCATGGCCTTGATCGAGTTCATGATCCAGGCCAGCGAGCGGATCCCGAACTTCGGCATGGGGCGCGCGGCCTGGTACGTGAATCGCACGATCCGCGAGAAGCTGCGCCTCGGAATTCTGAACAAGATCGCGAGCAATCTGAGCTGGGAAACCGTTGCCGGAAAGCGCGTGATGATGTTTGACGACATTCCGGTGCGCCGTACCGACGCGATCCTGAACGCCGAGGCGAAGGTCGCCTAACTCCCTCAAGCAAACCGAGGGGCAGGGCCCCTCGCAGGAGCTCACCATGTATATCGATTCCTCTCTGGAATTTTCTGTCAAGCAGGCGTTGAGCGCCGCTGGCGCTTCGACCAACGTGATCGACCTTGGTACGCCGGCGCGCAATATCGGGCCGGGCCAGCCGATGTGGGTCATCGTGCAAACCGATGCCGCCGTGGCAGCTGATGTCACGGTGGATATCGAGACCGCCGCGGCCGTGGGGTTCGGATCAGCCACCAAAATCGCCAGTGTGACTGTGCCGGCATCCACCCCGACGGGTCGGCGTTTCGTGGTCGGATTTCCCTACACCAACCAGCGCTTTTTGCGGTTGAACTATGGGGCCGCAATCACCGCAACGGCCTGGCTGACCGATCAGGAGCCCCAGTCCTGGGACTCCCTGCCGGCCCAGACCTAAGGGGGGTGACGATGAAAGTCCAAGCGATTAAACCGGGTTTCTATGACGGAGACCTCAAGTCGCCCGGAGATATCTTCGAGGTTCCCGATGGCTCCAAGGCGATGTGGTTTGTCCCCGCGTCGGGGCCCGAGGCCGGCAACGATGGCAACGCGGGAAACGTTCGTGGCGCTGGCTCTCGCCGTTCGAGCGGCACGAAGCCTGGGCCCGAGGCCGGCAACGAGCAGCAGTGATGGACTGATGCTATGGCCGTCTCCCTCGTAGACATCGCCAACCGCGCCCTCACCAAGCTTGGTGCAGGGCGCATCATTTCTCTGGATGACGATTCGCAGGCGTCGAACACACTGTCATCCATGTTCGGGATCGTTCGCGATGCAGAGCTGCGCAAGAACCTGTGGCACTTTTCCAAGGCTCGCGCGGAACTGCCAGCGATCTCCAGCGCGCCGCTTTTCGGGTTCTCCCATCACTATCAGCTGCCTGCTGACTTTCTTCGCCTGATTGAGGTGAACGGCCGGGGTTGTCGTGCCCGGCCGCAGTTGGACGCCTGGTACTCGATCGAAGGCGGCCGGATTCTGATTAACCAGGCCGGCCCGCTGCGCATTCGCTATGCCCGCCGGGTCGAGAATCCGAACCTCTTCGATGCGCTGTTTGTCGAGGCGCTCGCGTGCAAGCTGGCGTTTGAGGCTTGCGAGACGCTGACCAACTCGAACAGCAAGAAGCAAATGGCTGCTGACGAGTACGCGGTGGCGGTGGCTGACGCGCGGCGAATGAACGCCATCGAGCGGCCGGCCCAGGCCATTTCCGATGACACTTGGCTGGGGAGTCGCTACTGATGGCCAAAGACACCCCCATCCAGAACACATTCGACGGCGGCCTCCTGAGTCCGATGCTGGCCGGCCGCACGGATCTGGCCAAGTATTTCAACGGTTGTGCTGTGCTCGAGAACTTCCTGCCGTCCGTCCAGGGGCCGCTGGTCCGCCGAGGCGGCACGCAGTTCATCTTCGGGGTGAAGGATCATGCTGCCCGGTGCTGGTTGGTGCGCTTTCAGGTCTCTGAGCGCGTTGCCTATATGCTCGAGATCGGGCCTGGCTATATCCGGTTCTACACCAACCGAGGGCTGCTGGTGGCTGACGGCGCTCCTGTGGAGGTCCAGACGCCATACACGGCCGAAGACCTGACCAGCGAGGACGGGACTTGCGGGATCCGCGTCGTGCAGAGCGCGGACACGATGTACATCTTCCACCGTCGACATCAACCACGGAAGCTGTTGCGCCGCGCGGCGGATGAGTTCGTGCTGGAGCGCGCTACCTTTTCGGAGGGGCCGTTTGATGACGTGAACACCGACAAGGCCGCGGTAGTGACGGCCGACGCTGAGACCGGAGCGGTCACGCTAACGGCCAGTTCGGACATCTTCGAGCCTGGGCACGTCGGGACGCTGTTCTTCATCGAGAGCGCGGATCTGGCGGCCGTGAAGCCTTGGGCGGTTCACAAACGGGTGAACGTCGATTTCCGGCGTAGAGTCGACGCCCGTGTCTACCTGTGCACGGCGACGGGGGCTGGCGAAGCGGCGGTTTCCGGCAACGTCACTCCTGTGCATACCAGCGGGCGCGCCTGGGATGGAGACGGCATCGATATCGCTGATGACCAGCTCGGGCCCATCGGTGTGGAATGGGAGTTCCTGCACGCCGGGTATGGCATCGTGCAAATCGAGTCCAGGATTGACGCACGGACTATATCCGGCACGATCATCAAGCGCTTGCCCGAGGACCTGAAAACGGGAGGCTCGTCCAAGTGGGCATTCAGCCTGTTCTCTGACGTGAATGGATGGCCCGAGCATGGCGCGTTCTGGCGGCAGCGTTTGGTGCTCATGAGCGGCCGGACTGGTGCCATGTCAGTGACCGCGGACTTCGAGAACTTCGCCGCCAAGACGGAGGGTGGGGAGCAGGAAACGGATTCTGCGATTGTCTTTCGCCTGAACGCGCGGCAGATCAACCGTGCCGTCTGGCTGGTTGAGTCTGATGACCTCATGATCGGGACGGACGGCGACGAGTGGATTGTCGGCCCGATACAGTCCAATCAGGCTGTTGGGCCAGCGAATATTCGGGCTGAGCGGAGAACGGCGTATGGGTCGCGCTCGATCCAGCCGGTTGAGGTCGGCAGCCGGGTGCTGTTCATCCAGACGTCCGGGCGAAAGCTGCGCGACTATGAGTTCAGCTACGACACCAATAACTTTGCCTCGTCGGACACGACCAAGCTGGCCGCAAATATCCTGCAGAGCGGGGCTGTTGACATGGCCTACCAGCAGGAGCCGGACTCGGTGATCTGGATCGCACGCGCTGACGGGCTGTTGGTGGGCTGTACCTACGACCAGGAGGCCGGGCGTAGCGATGTGTATGCCTGGCACCCGCACCCGATGCTGAACGGCCATGTCGAGGCCGTCGAAAGCATGCCCGCGCCCGATGGGGCAGCGGATGATCTGTGGTTGCTCGTCCGCAGGGAAGTGAATGGGACGGTCGTGCGGTATGTCGAAATTCTGCGCGCGCCGCTCGCCCATGAAGCGGATCAGGCAGAGGCGTTCTATGTCGACAGCGGACTGACGTATCGCGGGCCGGAGACGGACGAGCTCAGCGGCCTGGATCACCTGGAGGGGCAGGCAATCGACATCCTGACGGATGGCGCTGCTCATCCCCGGCGCACCGTTACCGGCGGGCGGGTCAGCCTGCAGTTTCCTGCGCAGGTAGCCCACGCCGGCCTGCCTACTACCTGCGCAATGGCCACCATGAGCATCGAGGCTGGCGCCAGCGCTGGCACGGCTCAAGGAAAGATCAAGCGAATCACAAATGTCATCGTCCGCCTGCTGCGCAGTTTGGGCGGGAACATGGGGCCTTCGCGCGACAAGACGAACACTCTCAATTTCAGGCGGCCATCTCAGCCTATGGGCAAGGCCCCCCCGCTCTATACCGGCGACAGTGAGCCGATGCCGTGGCCCGGCGGGTATGAGCGTGGCGCGCAGATTTGGTACACGAACGACCAGCCGCTCCCGGTCACGATCATCGCCTTGATGCCGGTCGTCAGCACCAGCGAGGACCGATGAGAATTGTTCGATTGCAGGCCGAGCATGTGCAGGCCGTCCAACTCCAAGATGCCCAGGCTTTCGCGCTGCCCATGATCGATGTCGAGCACGCCCGCCAGTTGGCCAGCGCCCAGGGGGTGGCTTGGTCGGCACTCGACGGGGGCCAGGTCATCGCCTGCGCCGGCATTGTGCAAGCGCATGCCCAGCGTGGCATGGCCTGGGCGCTGTTCTCCGGGGCCGCCCTTCAAAAATTCAAGCTTATTCATCGGGTGACGCGCGACGTTGTGAATAGCGCACCCTGGCGGCGGATCGAAATGACGGTTGACGTGAACCATGCAGCGGCCGTTGCCTGGGCGGAGCGCCTGGGCTTTCAGCGGGAAGGCCTCATGCGGGCCGCGACCCTGGATGGCAGGGATTGCTATCTCTATGCAAAGGTGAAGTGATGGATCCAGTTTCAGCTTTTCTTGTGGCCAACGCAGGGACAATTTCCGCTGTCGCAGGTGGCGTCGGGGCCATTGGCTCTGTGATGCAGGGCAATGCCCAGGCCGCCGGCTATTCACAGCAGGCGGATGCTGCAGATCGGAATGCGCAGATCGCCGATATCCAGGCCCGGCAGGCTTACGACGCAGGGCTGCAGAACGAACTCACCCAGCGGCGCAGCAACGCCCAGCAGCAGGGGGACGTGCGCGCAGCAGTTGCCGAGTCCGGCCTCGACGGCACGACCGGATCGGCACTGCTGCTTCAGCAGCAGTCTGCCCAGAACCTTGAAATGGACGCCCTGACTACACGCTACCAGGCGCTTCTCCAGGGCAATGCCTACGAGCAGGATGGCGCGATGCAGCGCTACACGGCAAAGACGTTGCGCGCATCTGTCCGCAATGCCCGGCAAGCGGGTTCCCTCGGGGCTGCCACCTCGCTCCTGACTTCAGCAGCTGGGTATGGCCTGGGTCGAGGCGCGGCCGCCGCTTCGTCAGGTGCCTCAGGCGCTGCTGGGGCCGGCCTGCGGGTGGGTTCCGGCACAGGCTTGCGCGTCGGTGATGTTTCTCGGTATTGGGGGTGACCATGGCGACTTCTCGAATCCCGATTCAGGTTGGCCAGCAGCGTCAATCCCTCCAGCTGGGCATGCCTGCCGCTCGCGTGCCCATGGTCGCGGTGGATGATCAGCGCGGCAGGGCAGTCGGCGGCCTGGCCGCAGGGCTTGGGCAAATCGGAACTGCTTCCGAGCGGCTGCAGCGCGAGCAGGATACAGCCTGGGTCTCGAAGGCGGCCAGCGATGACCAGATCAAGTGGCTGCAGCGACTCAATGAGCTACAGGAGGCAGCTGCACCCGGTGCGCCAGGGTTTACCCCGAGCATGATCAAAGAGTTTGACGACTACAGCGCACAGGCGCTTGAGAATGCGCCGGAGAATGCAAGGCCGTTCTACCGCGAACAGTTGATTCGGCAGCGCACCTATCTTGGCCAGCGGGCCGTCGAGTTCGAGGCTCGCAGCCAGCGTAATTTCATCACGTCGCAATATCAGGCCGGCATGGAGTCTGATGCGGCCACGATCGCCCTGGACCCAGCCCAGTACCAGGAGCGCCGCGCCGCGCGTGTGGCGGCCCTGCAGACGTCCAGCTTACCCGATGCGGTCAAGGCCAAGCTGCTGGGCGAGTCAGAGGCCGCCTTGGCGTACGCAGCAGGTGCGGCCACGATCGACCGTAATCCGCGCGGAGCTATGTCCGCTTTCGAAGCAGCGTCTCGTGGCGAGGCAATGCCTGCCGGGTTTGACTGGATTCGCCAGCTGGATTCCGACCGCATTCAGCAGCTCCGGACCCGTGCGCACACGCAGACCGATCGTCTGGACACTCGGGACCGGGTAGAGGCTGACCGTATCCAGGCGAGGGCAGGGCGCGCCCTGGGGGAGATGGACAAACAAATTGCCTCGGGCCTGCCGCCGAAGACAGAGGACATGGTGCGCTGGGCAGGAATGACCATGGGGACTGAGTTTGAGGCTGGTTATCGGGAGCGCATGGCCGGTTTTGAGGACGTGCAGAAGGTGCTACGCATGCCGCCGGCGGACCAGCAGGCCTTCATCGAGCGCCGGCGCGTTGAGCTTGAGCGAGGAGGCGGCAACTCCACGGATAAGGCGAATCTCGATCGGCTGGAGAAGGCTGTTGAGGCCGACGGCGCCCTGCGCCGCGACCAGCCGTTGTCATGGATTGCCAGGCGGGCTGGGGTGGCTTTCCCAACGTTGGATATGCGTCTGCTCAGTACCCCCGACGGCGCAGTCCAGATTGGTCCAGTCTTGCGCGATCGTGCTGACGCCATTAGAGGGCTGCAGAGCTCGCACCCCCCGGGCGCCGTCAACATGCACCCACTGCCGCCCGCTGAGGCCGAGCAGTTGACCGAGACTTTCAAGGCCGCATCCCCGCGTGAGAAGCAGCGCATGCTGGGCAATCTCTACTGGGCGGCCGGAGAGCACGACACGTACCAGGGGATCATGGATCAGATCGATGGCGCGGATCCTTTCCTGGCCAGGCTTGGCCGCCTGTCAGGCAGCCTTGAAGAGGGAAAGCTCCAGGGGAACTGGTTCTCGCCGGACGTGTTGCAGTCCGCTGGTGACGTGGTGGCCACCGCCATCGCAGGGGATGAAATTTTGAAGGCCGGGGGGAAAGCCGGCAGCCTGAGCTATCCGCTTCCGAAGGATGACGAGTTCACGCAAGCCATTGCCGATCAGGTGGGAGACCTCTACCGGGGTGTGGCAGCCGGGGATAGCTCGGCCTCGCAGTTCCTGCATGACGCCTACGCCGTGAAGGCCTATTACCTCGGGCGTGCAGCTCAGGAAGGGGACCTATCGCCCGATGTGAATTCGGACCGGTTGAGCCAGGCCATTACCGCCGTGCTGGGCCAGACGGTGGATTTTCATGGAAACGGGAGGGTTCAGGCCCCGTGGGGTATGAGCGAAAGCGACTTCATGGCCCGAGCCAACATGGCCGTCTTTCGCGAGCTAAATGCGCGCGGTATGCAAGAGAAAATGGGCCGCTCGATGTCCAGCGTTGGGCTGATCGGTGTCGGAGCCGGTGCATACGCGCTGACTCTGGGGGGCATGCCGGTGCTTGACCCGCAGAGTAAGGACTTGGTGATTATCGCCATGACTCCAGACAATGACGCGGGTCGGGATGAGTTTGGCGGGCAGCTGGGGGACCTCATTCCGAACCCCGCCGCCGATGCGATGGTGGGAGGTCAGCAATGATGACGGCTGACCGCAAGCGGCTGTCGACTCTTCGCGCCGCAGCAAGAACCCCAGATGAAATTATTGGTGCCGCAGATCCAGGAGTTCTTTCTGGCGTTGTGAGCGCTGTTCCGCAGGGCGTCATCACTGGCGTGGCCCAAGTCGAGGGAGCGGCCGCAGGCTTGGCCGCACGAGGCTACCAGCCTGTCCTCGATGCGGTTCAGTCCGTCACAGGTGTCACGCCATGGAACCCGTTTTCTGCCGTGCGAGATCAGGCAGATGCTTGGGCAAAACAATACCGGCCCGACCCGTTGAGCACTGGCATGGCCGGCCAGGCCATGTTCGAGATCAGCCGAATCGTGACTCAGGCCGGCGTCGGGGCAGCAGCAACCGTCGCCAGCGGCGGCGCTGCGTCTGGCGCGCTGGCAGCGGGCGCTGCGACGGCCGGCGCAGCTTCAGGCCGGAGCAAATATCTGGAAATGGTGGAGCAGGGCGTCGACCCCAATACGGCCGCCAACATCGGCTATACCGAGGCGCTCACAATTGGGGCTGGGGTCCTGATGCCGGGCGCGATCGGATACAACTCGCTGGCAGCTCCTTTTGCTGCGGGCGGGGTAGGGCTCAGCAAGGGAGCCTACTATGGCGCCAACGTTGCCTATGGAGCTGGCGCCAATATCGGCATGGGTATTGCCCAGCGCGGGGCAGCCTACCAACTGCTGAAGTCAGGCGGATACGAGACCATGGCTGAGCAGTATCAGCCTCTGGAGGCTGCTGCTCTCACAGCCGAGGGGCTGCTGGGTGCAGGGTTCGCAGCACTTGGGGCTCGGGGCGGCCTAGCCAGCGGGGTTCAGCAGTCTGCCATTGATGCGGCGCTCGTCGCTCGAGCAGCCAAGCACGCCGCCATCGACACTGCCCCGGGGGTTCCGGCAGATCCGGCGGCCGCCAATGCGCACGACAAAGGCATGCAGACGGCCATGCGCCAGGTGCTGGCGGGCGAGCCGGTCGATGTTTCCCAGGCAGGACTGAGCGATGCGGCGTTCGTGCCGCGCCCGCGGGACAGCGGCGCCCAAGATGCCGCCTTGGCTGAGTACGGCCTGGAGCTTCCGCCGGCGGCACGATACGCGCCTGGCGACAGGCTTGCAGCGCTGCCCGTCGCTGACCGGTCGCAGCTTCGGTACGACGCCCCGGAGCTCAACGAATATGCGGCGCTGGTCGAAGAGCGCCACGGACTGCCTGCCGGCCTTATCAACGCCCTGAAAAACGCGGGGGAGCGGAGCAACAGCAACCAGACCAGTCCGGCCGGCGCGCGTGGCGTGATGCAGTTCATGCCTGAGAATCTGGAAAAGTACGGCGTCACCGACCCCGCCGACCCCGTGCAGATGCTTGATGCGGCCGGCCGGTACCTGAGTGACACGAAGAGGCAGTATGGCGGGAACGTTGACGCCATGATTGCCGACTACAACGGCGGGCCGCGCCAGGCGCGCTGGGTCATGCGCGGCCAGGAGCCCGCCGCGAAAGAGACGCGCGATTACCTGGCCAGGGTCAAGGGATGGTTGGGGGACTCAGGTTGGCGGGCGAGCAAAGCAGTAGACGACTCCCGGCCGCCGGCGGGGCGTGGCCGCCTGATCGATGACTCTGGCGAGGCGGTCCCACTGATCGAGCCCGTGCGGATCACCTTGCCAGAGTTCGCCGCGGGGCCTATGGCCGACAGCCTGCCGAGAATCAGGGAGTTTGCCCGGGAGAACTTCGCAGGGAAAACGGTTGTGAACGAGGCTGACGGATCGGAGATATCCATTCCGTGGCAAGGCATCAAGCATTCGCTTTCCGGCACAGTGAGCCGGGCCGTGGCGGCCGCTGCGCTTCGGATAGAGGATGTCATCCGCAAGGCTGAGCCGGTGTGGTCCGGGCCTGATCGCGCCGGGAGGCAGAACGTGAAGGCCGCGCATTTCTATGATGCGCCGATCGAGGTGGATGGGGTGCCCGCCGAGATCCGGGTTGTGGTCCGGGAGAGCAATACCGGCAAGCGGTACTACGACCATTTCGAGCTGCGGAAAAACGAAAGCCCCGCGCCTGGGGACCAGCGGTCGATCCAGGAAGTTAGCGGGGCATCCGTGCTGCAGAGCAGCGAAATCAATGTAGCGCAAAGTGGGGCAGAGGGCAATTCTGGCGCCATTCGTGGGTCCGGCGAGTCTCCATCCGTCAGGCCTGCGACGGCGCGCGGTCAACCCGGCGAGACGGGCATTGATGCCGCCACAGCCGCAGATGCCGCGGATGGCGGCGGTCAGCCCGGCCAGGGTGGTGCCGGGCAACGGGCCATTGCGCTGGCCGACGACGCTGAAACCCAGGCGGGCCTTGCGCTGCTCGATGAGAAGGGCGATCTCGTCGTGCCGATCGAGATTGCAGACGGGGAGGTCGTGAACCTCTCTCTGCGCGCTGCGCTGGCTGAGGCCAATGCTGAATTGAAGTATGCCAAGGCGGACACGCTCAAGGCGGCAGTGACTTGCTTTCTGACAAAGGGGATGTGATGCGAACCGAATGCGTGAATGCTGTCTCTCAGGTGCTCGGACGCCCGATCACCCAGGCCGAGGCCCAGGGCATCGAGGGTCGGATCAATCAGGCCATGCGCCGACTCGCGAGCGAGGACCGTCAGGCTTGGCTAGGGATGAGCCAGTCGGAGCGGTTGATGGCCGCCGCCGACCGGGCTGCCCGCGACGTAGCAGCGGATGCCGCCTTGAAGCGCCGGCGCGTCGCGCTCACCGCTCTGCGGCATGACGCCATCAGCAACTACATCGCCAACTCCCCCCATACACCGATTGAAGCGCTGCGCCGCATGCTGGCGTTTTACAGCGACGGCAAGAGTGGCACCATCTCCATCGAAAGTACAGCAAACGCGATTCGCAACGAGGCCCTGGGGGAGGTGCTGGAAGTGTTTGATGCCTTGCAGGGGCGGATGATGGGGCTGTTCTCGGATCGAGAGGGCATCCTGGCCCTGGTTCGGGAATTAAAGGGGCAAGCAACGGGCAACGCTGATGCCGCACTGGCTGCAAAGCGTTTTCAGAGTATGGCCAATCGGCTGCGCGAGCGGTTCAATCGCAGTGGAGGGAACATCGGCCGCCTGGAGGATTGGGGCATGCCTCAATCTCATAGCCAGCGATTGGCGGCACTTGCGGGGCGTGAGCGCTGGGTGCAAGATCATCTGGCCTGGGTCGACCGGAATCGGTACTCCAACGCGGACGGTTCGCTGATGACGGATGCCGAGCTGACGGAGTTCCTTGGCCATGCCTGGGAAAGCATAGCCACCAACGGCGCGAACAAGCTGGAGCCGGGGCAGCCTTCGGGTTTTGGTATGCGAGCCAACCGGGGCAGCCAGGAGCGGCAGATCCACTACCGGGACGCCGAGACCTATATCGAGGCCCAGCAGCGGTACTCAGACACGCCCTTGTTCCAGACAATCATCGGCTATGTAGACCGCATGGCGCGTGACATCGCCCTGGTGGAAACGATGGGCCCTAATCCGAATGCGATGATGCGCCACTGGGCGGATTCCGCGCGAAAGGAGATGGTCGCCGCGAGCCCTGTTGATTCAGGCAAGATTGAGGCAGAGCTGGCCAAACTGGAAACCCTCTACAGTGAGGTTTCAGGGGCCAAGAGCTCCGCTGGCAGCCAAGCGCTGGCGGAGGGTTTTGATACTTATCGTGCGCTCAATGTGGCCTCCAAGTTGGGGTCGGCCGTAATCACATCGATTACCGACATTGGGACTCAGGCGCTCACTGCCATCTACAACGGCATGCCAGTCACCCGTGTCTTCATGAACGAGCTGCGGACGCTCAACCCAGCCAAGGCGGCTGACCGCCGGCAAGCGTTGCGCGCAGGGCTGGGAATCCAGCAGTTCCTGGGCTCTGTCAATAGGTGGGGCGTTGACGGGCTCTCCCAAGACAGTCGTGTGACCGGCCGATTTGCCAGGCATGCGCAAGGTTTTGCCGCTGGCGTCATGAAACTGTCCGGGATGAACGCTGTCACCCGCGCGGGGCAGCAGGCTTTTGGCACTGTCATGATGGATAGCCTGGGCAGCTTGACGCGCAGCGCTGACGATCTGGCAACGATCGCTGCGCGTGGCGCGGCGAATGGCGATGCCCGGCTGGCACGCACCCTTCAAAGCTATGGCATCAGCGACGCCGAGTTCAGCGTCTGGAAGCTGGCACAACCAGAAGACTGGCGGGGCCTGGGCGACACCGTGCTGACGGCCGAGAGCATCTACCGGCTCACGGACGCCCAGTTGGCACCGCTGGCCGCCAAGCAGGGGGTCTCCACGATCACGCTTCGAGAACGCGCAGCCACCAGATTGATGGGGGTGGTTGAGGGCGAGGTCAACATGGCAGTGGTCGAGCCGGGCGCGCGGGAGCGGTCGGCTATGTACGGAAGTTTCAGCCAGCGTCGCGGGAGCCTCCCGACGGAGCTATACCGGTCTGCACTGCAGTTCAAGAGCTTCCCCATTTCCATGATGATGCGCCATGGTCAGCGCGCATTTGGGCAGACCTCCGTGGCGGGGAAGGCTGGCTATGTCGCAGCCCTGGTGGGGCTGACCACGGTTTTTGGGGCGCTCGCCCTACAGGCCAATGAGGTGGCCAGCGGGCGGGATCCCCGCGATATGCGCGATCCGCGCTTTTGGGGGCAGTCGTTTATGAAGGGCGGCGCCCTGGGAATCTACGGAGACTTCCTGTTCGCCGACTACACCCAATTCGGCAGCAGCCTGGCCGGGGTTGTCGGCGGGCCTATCCTGGGCGACATGGAAACGCTGATGCGGGCGACCATGGGCAACATCCAGCGCACCGGGGAGGGAAGGGACGCCTCGGGCGCTGCAGCCGTGCAACTGCTCCAGGGGAAAACCCCCTTCGCCAACCTTTGGTACACCAAAGCGGCCACGGATCGCCTGATCTTCAATCAACTGCAAGAGCTGGCCTCGCCGGGCTACCTGCGCCGGATGGAACGGCGCGCCCGGCGGGAGTTCGGTCAGCAGTATTACTGGAAGCCGGGGGAGCTGGCGCCGCAGCGTGGGCCGGATTGGGAGAGGGCGGCAGGCCGATAGGGCCTGTTGCTCTTCTCGTCAGATTTGACCTTTTTGCGCTGCGTACATCACGGCGGTGAATATGGCGATGGCTTGGAAGAGCGCGGCCATCCCCGTCATTGCCGCAGCTCTTGAGTTCCATCGATCGGATGCGAACATGCTTTGAATCAGCATGTAGTACTGATACTTCCAGCGAAGCGTTTTCCAGTGGAACTTGCGGCGCCTAGCGACGATACCGCCGGAAGCGAGTATCTGATAGTCAGTATCGTCCTCCCAGCCCTCGTAATCATCCTCGATAGTCTCGGACACCCTGCAAGACTTAAGCCAGCACAAAGCGGAAAGGAACCCAAAAATCCCGGCTGCGATCTGGGAAAACAGGCCAATTTGTAGCAACGAATAGGACATTTTTGGTGTTCGCTAGGATGGAAAGTTGAGGGATTTTCGCAGAACTCTACGCGCGCGCGTGAGCACCATGGCATGCAGTCTCCCCCGGATTGCGTGCCATGACTGTTTCCTCCGAAGTTTCCTCATTCAGCTATGCCACGGATGGCGCCACAACGTCCTTTCCGGTGCCTTTCTATTTCCTGGCTGCACCCGATCTCCGCGTCTGGCTCCATAACGAGGCGTCGGATTCAAGCACCGACCTGGTATTGGGCTCAGACTATGACGTCATGGGGGCTGGCCAGGCCAATGGGGGAACGGTAGTTACTCGCGCTGCCTACCCGTCTGGGTTGACTCTGCGCGGAGAGCGGGTGGTCCCAATCACGCAGGAGACCGCATACCAGCGGAACGACCCATTTCCCGAGCGCGCTCATGAAAAGGCGTTGGACAAGCTGACGATGATTTGTCAGCAACTTGCCGCCATCCTCGGATGGGGGCCAGGCAGCCGGCTACGTGCGCTGTTGTTGGGCCGGGATGACATCGACGGCCAGGGTGCATATCGCGCGCGCGGCAATCGCATCACGAACCTGGGCGACCCGAAGACCGACACCGATGCAGTAAACCGCCGCACCATGTTCTCGTTCGTGACCGAGTACGTGGATCGAGCGATCGCCGGCGTAACAGGCGGGTTCGGCTGGTTCCTGCAAGTCGGCGCGGGGGCTGTGTATCGAACCTTCCAAGACAAGATGCGCGATGCCAATGTCTCTGCTGCGGACTTCGGCGCTATGGGGGATGGCAAGAACGAGACTGCGAAATTCGAGATCATTGACCAGACGCCTGGACGTCATGTTGACCTGCTGGGCAAGGTCTATGTGGTTGATGCCATCCCGGAAGGGAACGATTATTTCAACGGCGCTTTCAAGGTCGGGGCGGACGTTTTCTGGCAAGACGAGCGGCCGCGCACGATGCTGTTCGACGGCGCGCGTGCCAGTGTCGAGGTGCTGCG
>JAEWJD010000040.1 GCA_023386765.1 Pseudomonadota bacterium
TCATCGCAGTACAAGGACATCGTCGCCTTCACGCTGCTGGTGCTCATCCTGCTGTTCCGTCCCACCGGGCTGCTGGGCAAACCTGAGGTTGAGAAAGTCTGATGGCCAATAATTCTTCTCTCAAAAATGCCGTGATGGCCGCCGTGATGACGGCCGTGCTCGTCATGCCGATCTTCGGCCTGCAGCTGGTGCGCCAGGGCGCGCGCACCGTGATGGAAGCCCGCTGGGAAATGGTCGGCCTGGCGGCTGCCGTGGTATTCGTGTTCCAGCTGCTGCGGCCCTGGCTCAGCCGGCCTTTCCGCCGCCTGGCCGTCGAACTGCCGACGCTGCCCTCCAGTATCACCAGCGGCGGGCGCCGCTGGGTCTGGCTGTTGCTGTTGCTGGCGGTCGCGGTGGGCTGGCCGTTTTTCGCCGGGCGCAGCTCGGTGGACATCGCCACCCTGGTGCTGATCTACGTCATGCTGGGCCTCGGGCTGAACATCGTGGTGGGTTTCGCGGGCCTGTTGGATCTGGGTTTCGTGGGCTTTTACGCCGTGGGGGCCTACACCTACGCGCTCTTGTTCCATTGGGGCGGCTGGAGCTTCTGGGAGGCCTTGCCTTTCGCCGGCGCCATGGCAGCCCTGTTCGGCTTCGTGCTGGGTTTCCCGGTGCTGCGGCTGCGCGGCGACTATCTGGCCATCGTGACGCTGGGCTTCGGTGAGATCATCCGCCTGTTGCTGATCAACCTGACCACGGTCACGGGTGGGCCGGACGGGATCTCCGGCATTCCCAAACCGACGTTCTTCGGCCTGGAACTGACCCGGCGCGCCAGCCAGGAGGGCGCACAGACGTTTCACCAATTCTTCGGACTGACCTTTCAGAACCAGGACCTGGTGATCTACCTCTACATGATGGCGCTGGTGCTGGCGTTGCTCACCTTGTGGGTGTCCACCCGCCTGATCCGCATGCCGGTCGGGCGCGCCTGGGAAGCATTGCGCGAGGACGAAATCGCCTGCCGTTCCTTGGGGCTGAACCCGACGCGCATCAAGCTCTCGGCGTTCACGCTGGGGGCGATGTTCGCCGGTTTCGGCGGTGCCTTTTTCGCGGCACGCCAGGGCATGGTCAACCCGGAATCCTTCACCTTCATCGAGTCGGCCCTCATCCTGGCCATCGTGGTGCTGGGCGGGATGGGGTCGCAGATCGGGGTCATTCTCGCGGCGGTGCTGTTGACCGTGTTGCCGGAGGTGGCGCGCGAGTTCGCCGAGTACCGCATGCTGATCTTCGGCCTGGTGATGGTGTTGATGATGATGTGGCGTCCGCAGGGGTTGTTGCCCATGAAGCGTCCTCACGTGGAGCTGCGTAAATGAGCGACACTTTGTTGAAAGTTTCCGGGCTCACGATGCGCTTCGGCGGTCTGCTGGCTGTCGATGGGGTGGCGTTTGACGTCAAGCGCGACGAGGTTTTTGCCATCATCGGCCCCAACGGGGCCGGCAAGACCACGGTGTTCAACTGCGTGGGCGGTTTTTATCGCCCGACCTCGGGCGAGATCAGCATGGATGGCAAACCCATCCAGGGGCTGCCCAGCCACCGCGTGGCGCACCACGGCCTGGTGCGCACCTTCCAGAACGTGCGGCTGTTCAAGCAGTTGACCGTGCTGGAGAATCTGCTGGTGGCCCAGCACACGCAGGTCGAGTCCCGTCTGCTGCCGGGGCTGCTCAAGCTCAAGTCCTACCGGCGTTCCGAAGCCGAAGCGCTTGAGCGTGCAGCGCACTGGCTCGATTTCATGGGCCTGACGGAGTTCGCCAATCGCGAGGCCGGAAATCTGGCTTATGGCCACCAGCGCCGGCTGGAGATTGCGCGCTGCATGATCACCAAGCCCAAGCTGCTGATGCTCGATGAGCCGGCCGCCGGTCTGAACCCCCAGGAGAAACGCGATCTGCAAAAACTGATCGACCACCTGCGGCGCGAATTCGGCGTTGCGGTATTGCTGATCGAACACGACATGAGCCTCATCATGGGCATTTCCGACCGTATTCTGGTCATGGAGCACGGCAAGCCCATCACCACCGGCACCCCCGAAGCGGTGCGTAACGACCCGCGCGTCATCAAGGCTTATCTGGGGGAAGAGTAACCATGCTCAAGCTGGAAAACATCCATACCTACTACGGCGCCATTCAGGCGCTCAATGGGGTGTCGGTCGAGGTCAACCAGGGGGAAATCGTCACCTTGATCGGCGCCAATGGCGCCGGCAAGACGACCTTGTTGATGACGGTCTGCGGCGAACCCCGGGCCCGTGAAGGGCGCATCACCTTCGAGGGCCGTGACATCACCCAGGAGCCTACCCACCTGATCATGCGCAGCGGGATCGCCATCTCGCCCGAGGGCAGGCGTGTCTTCAAGGACCTGACCGTCACCGAGAACCTGCAAATGGGGGGCTTCTTTGCCAAGGGGCCGCAGGTCGAAGAGGGGCTGGAACATGTCTTCAAGCTCTTTCCGCGTCTGCGCGAGCGGGCGGGGCAGCGCGACGGCACCATGTCCGGCGGGGAACAACAGATGCTGGCGATCGGCCGCGCCCTGATGACGCGTCCGCGCCTGTTGTTGCTGGACGAACCCACGCTGGGGCTGGCGCCGCTGATCATCGCGCAGCTCTTCGAGATCATCCGCACAATCCGCGACGAGGGCGTGACGGTCTTTCTGGTGGAGCAGAACGCCAACAAGGCCTTGCAGGTGGCTGATCGCGGTTACGTGCTGGAGAACGGCCGGGTGGTCTTGCAGGACACGGGGGCCAACCTGTTGGTCAATGATGAAGTGCGCAAGGCCTACCTCGGGGGGTAGGCGGCAAACGGCGCCGCCGGCCGGCGGCGCCGTGCCCTCAGGCCGCGACGGTTTCGTCAGCGCAAAGGGCTTCGTCGGCGTCGGCCGTATGCGCCTGGTAATGGCCGATGGCAGCCAGCGCCAGGGCATCGATCGAGTCGGTCAAGGCGATTCCCAGGCTCTTGCGCAGGGCATGCGGCACGGCCAACGGCAGTTCGGTGCAACCCAGCACCACGGCGTCAGCGCCGCGCATCCCCAGGCGGCGCACGCATTCCGCGGCTGGCTCAAAGGCCTCGTCGACGGCGTTGCCCTTGACGGCCCGGATGGAGGCCATGCAAAGGGTATCGATTTCTTCTTCGGTCGGGACGATGCAGGTGTAGCCGTGCTTTTCCAGCGTCTGCTGGTAAAGGCCCAGGCTGAGCGTGGCTGCCGTGCCCATCAGGCCGATGCGCCCACGTGGGATGCCCTGGCGGCGCAGGTCCTGGGCCACGCTTTCGATGATATGCAGCACCTCGCATCCGGAGGCGGCAGCCAGCTGCTCGTACCACAGGTGGGCCGTGTTGCACGGCACGGCGATCAGGCGCGCGCCAGCGTCATTGAGCATGCGCACGCCCCGCAGCATCGCGGGCAGCGGATCGGCCCCGCCATACAGGCGCGCGGTGGTGCGGTCCGGGATACGCGGATCATTCAGAAGCAGGGTCGGGATGTGCTGCTGATCAATGCTGGCCGGGGTCAGGGCTGCCAGGCGCAGCGCGAAGGCCGCGCCAGCCAGGGGGCCCATGCCCCCGAGAACGCCCAGATAACAAGATGCAGTTGAATTCATGACGAAACAGGTAATGCCTGGCGTGCCGGCGGTACGCCAGCATGCGGCTGTCAAGCGATCGGGAAGACAGTCGGCCAGAGAATGAATCCGTGATCGGAGGCGTGGGGGCCTCCTGGCCGGACATACGTCGATGATACTGCGGCTTGCAGGATTTTTCCAGGGTTTACCCTAGCGCAGAGCAGCGAGGCTGGCGGCGGGCCCGCCCCGCTGAGTCTCCCAGGGTCAGGACAGGCCCTCGGCAGCCACCGCTGCCTGGACCTTCAGGTCAGCCCCCATGCGCTTGAAGAAAGCCGCCAGCGGATCGTAGCCGGACAGGTCGATGGACTTGCCATGGGCCCAGCGCAGCACGACGTAGAGATAGGCGTCGGCGATCGTGGGGCGGCTGCCGCAAAGATAGTTACGGCCGTCCAGCCGGTCATTGAGAACGCCGAAGATCACGCGCAGCTGCCGGGCCGCTCCTGCCCGCAGGGCTTCCTGGGCCGCCGGCTCATCGAGATAGCGCTGCGCGCCGAAGACCAGGGCAAAGGTGCGATGCAGGTCGGAATTGATCAGGCCCAGCCAGCGGCGTGTCTCGGCCCGCGCGGTGGGGCTGTCCTCGCCCATCAGTCCGGTCTGTGGCGCGCTCTCGGCCAGGTATTCGAGGATGGCGGCGCTCTGGGTCAGCACCAGATCGCCATCGACCAGCGCCGGAACGGCTCCCAGCGGGTTGATCTTCAGGAACTCGGGGCTTTTCAGGGCTTCGCGGGTCAGGGCTTGGGTCTCGTAGGGGCGGCCGATCCATTCGAGCACGATATGCGAGGCCAGCGAGCAAGCGCCGGGCAGGTAATACAGTTTCATGGCAATGACCTCCGTGGAAAAGTCAGGCTAAGACGTATCCTGGCTGCTGTTATGGTACGCCGATCAGGCTGTGCGGCGACGCCGCTTGCGGCCTCGGGTTTCGCGCCAGGCGATGTACAGACCACTGCCTGCGATGAATAGTGCGCCCAGGGTGGCCGAGGCATCGGGCGCTTCGCGCCAGATCAACCAGCCCAACAGCGTGGCCCATAGCAGCCCGGTGTAGTCGAAGGGGGCCACCACGGAGGCCGGACCGATGCGAAAGCCCTGGGTGATGAGCGTCAGCCCCAGCGTGCTGCACAGTGCCACGCCGGTGAACAAGGGCAGATCGGCCAGCGCCGGGGTCTGCCAGAACCACGGAATCACCAGGGCGCTGCACACCAGTTGACCGGCCACGATATAGAACATCGTGGTCAGCATGCCTTCGGCGGCGCTGATGGCGCGTGCGGTGATCATCATCACGGCGTAGAGAATCGCCGTCACCAGAGGCAGCAGCGCTGCCAGCTGGAAACTCGCCGACCCCGGACGAACAATGATGAGCACGCCCGTAAACCCGGCTGCCACCGCCAGCCAGCGGCGGGCGTCGACGCGCTCTTTGAGCACCAGCACCGACAGCGCAGTGACAAACAACGGAGCGGCAAAGGCGATGGCGGTATTCTCGGCCAGGGGCAGATAGCTCAGGCCCAGATAGAAACACCAGGCCGATACGATATTGATCGCTCCGCGGCTCAGGTGGATACCCAGATGGCGGGTGCGCAGCGCCCGCCGCCCGCCCAGCCCCAGCACCAGCAGCAGCACGACCGGCGTGGCCAGCAGGGCGCGCAGGAACAGGATCTGGATGGCAGAGTACTCGGCACCCAACCATTTGGCCTGGGCGTCACTGACAGTCAGGCAGAAAATACCCGCAATGACGCAGGCGATACCCGCCAGGGGGCTTGCGCCTTTGGCAGGCGCAGGGGAAAGCGGTGCGGACATAGGGTCAGCGGCCGGCCGGTTGAACGATGGCCGCCCAGGCAATCAGGCCCCAGGCAACCAGGAAGGCGACCCCGCCGATCGGGGTAATGGCGCCCAGGATGCGGGTACCGGTGCCGGCCAGCAGATACAGACTGCCGCTGAACAGGACAATGCCGGCAAACATGAACCAGCCCGCCACGGGTACCAAGCCAGAACTGTAGCGTGTGCTGAGCCAGGCGACTGCGAACAGGCCGAGGGCATGGATCAACTGGTAGAGCACCCCGGTTTGCCAGACAGCCAGCATGTCGGCATCCAGCACGCGCTTGAGCCCGTGCGCCCCGAATGCACCGGCGCCGACGGCAATGATCATGTTGATGGCGGCCAGAATGACGAAGGGGCGGTCGGGCATGGAAATCCTCGGGGATGCAATGGGAGCGGGCCGCTCCCTGCGGCTATCATAGGCCGCTAACTGGTAAGGATAGTAGTGTGACCGAGAAGATCCGATTGGACAAATGGCTCTGGGCGGCCCGTTTCTACAAGACCCGCAGCCTGGCGGTGGATGAAATTGGCCGCGGCCGGGTGCTGGTCAACGATCAGTTGGCCAAGCCGGCCCGCGAAGTGGGGCCTGGCGACCGGCTGCGGATCCGCAAGGAAGACCCCGCCATCGAGGTGCTGGTACGCGCGGTGAGCAGCGTGCGCGGCCCGGCGCCCCAGGCCCGGCTGTTGTATGAGGAGACCCCGCAGAGCCAGGCCGCCCGGGAGCGCGCCGCCGAGATGCGCCGCCTGGCCCCTGAGCCGGCGCAGCAGATCGCCGACGGACGCCCCACCAAGCGCGACCGGCGCTTGATCGACGCCTGGCGCAACAAGCCGTGATCGCGCCCGATATCCTCACGCCCCGGTTGCGGCTGCGGGCGTGGTGCGATGCCGACCTGTCGGCCATGGCGGCCATGAACGCAGACCCGGAAGTGATGGCGCATTTCCCCGCGCCCCTGTCGCGCGCCGACAGCGACGCCCTGGCCGAACGGCTGCGCGAGGGCCTGCAGACGCTGGGCTATGGCTGCCGCGTGATCGCCTTGCCGGGCGTGGCGGATTTCATCGGCTTTGCCGGCTTGTCTGCGGTACGGTTCGAGGCCGCTTTTACGCCAACCGTGGAAATCAGCTGGCGGCTGGCGCGGCCCTACTGGGGCAAGGGGTATGCCGCTGAAGCGGCGCGCGCCAGTCTTCAGGAAGGTTTCGGGCGTTTGGGGCTGGCGCGCATCCATGCCTTTACGCGTCCCGATAATCAGCGCTCGCGTCAGTTGATGACACGCCTGGGCATGCAGTTCCAGGGCGAATTCGAGCATCCGGGCTTGCCGCAAGGGCATCCCTTGCGGCCGCATGTGTTGTACCGCCTGTCGCATCCGGGGCTAAACCCCGGGCAGCGCCGGGGATAAGACCGGTTACGGCAGGCCGATCGGGCACAATGCCCGGCAAACCCTCTCCTCTGTTTGATGCTGGATGACGCCATGAGGCATTTTCTTTTCCGTGGATGGCTGGCCCTGACCCTGGGCGCCTTGCTGGCCGGTGCGTCCGCACAGGCCGCGCCGTTGCGTATCGGCGTGATCGCCAGCGTGGCCAATGAGGCCACCGAGCTTGCCATCGCCCAGGCGGCAAGCCAGGGGCTGGAGGTGGAGCTGGTGGAGTTCAGCGATTGGGTGTTGCCCAATATTGCCGTGGCCGATGGGTCGATCGACGCCAATTTCTTCCAACATGAGCCGTTTCTGCAGCTTTTCAATCAAAGCCGGGGCACTGCCCTGACGCCGGTGGCTTACGGCTACTCGACCACTATCGGGCTGTTTTCCAAGAAACTGAAGAAAGGCGACCCGATTCCCCAGGGGGCGACCATCGCCATCCCCAACGATCCGGTCAATACGGGGCGGGCCTTGCTGCTGCTGGAGCGCATGGGGCTGCTGGGCCTGAAGCCCGGCGTGGAACACCGCGCCACGGTGCAGGACATCACGGCCAACCCGCGCGACATCAAACTGGTGCAGCTCGAAGGCTCGCAAGCCGCGCGCACTTTTGACGACGTGACGGCCTCGGTGACCTATACCACTTTCGCCAAGCATGCCGGCATCGACGAGAAAGACGGGTTGGCCTTCGACAATACCGACCCCCAGGCGCTGCGCCGCTACGCCATCCGCTGGGTGACCACGCCGCAGGGCGCGGCCGACCCGCGTCTGCGGCAGTTCATCGAGATCTATCAGCAGTCGCCTGAGGTCAAGGCGACCTTGACCCGCCTGTACGGCGATCTCATCCGTTTTCCGTGGCAATGAACGGAGGCTGACGCTGCATCAGAAGGCTGGCGTCCATGTCCTGGGGCGATAACAGCCCCAGCATGGCCATATCGCGATCAATCTCGTCTCGCAGCAGCTTGATGGCGTGGGCCACGCCGGCCCGTCCGGCAACCGCCGCGGCATAATTGAACGGCCGGCCCACAAAGACGAAGTCCGCGCCCAAGGCCAATGCCTTGAGCACATCGGTGCCGCGCCGGATCCCGCTGTCCATCATGACCGACATCCCGCCTGCCACCCGGGCCACGCCCGGCAAGGCACGCAAGGCGGCTACCGCGCCATCGAGCTGTCGGCCGCCATGGTTCGAGACGATCACGCCATCAGCTCCGTGTTCGCGGGCCAGGGCCGCATCGGCCGGATGCAGAATACCCTTGATGATGAGGGGACCCTTCCAGCGCCTGCGGATGTGCGCCACATGACTCCAGTCAAGGTGATCACGGGCATGAAAATCGCGCATTACATTGGCCGACACGATCGGTGCCCCACGCGTGGCCAGCGAGTTCTCGAAATGCGGCATGCCATGGCGCAAGAGCGTGCGTAGAAAAACCCCGCAGGTCCAGCGCGGGCGCACCAGCCCGTCCCAGGCCAGCCTCAGGCCCGGTTTGAGCGGGGTGCTGAAGCCAGTACGTACGTTGTTCTCCCGATTGGCCGACACGGGAATGTCGACGGTCAGCACGAGGTGTCGATAGCCCGCGGCAGCCACCCGGTCGAGCAAGGCGTCGATACGTGCCAGGTCGCCGGGCAGATAGGCCTGAAACCAAGTCCCGGGTGCCGCTTGGGCCACGCTTTCCAGCGGGATCAACGAGGTGGCGCTCAAAATCGCCGGCACACCCGCCTGACGCGCCGCTACGGCCAGCACGATGTCGCCCCGATAGGCCGACAGGGCGCTGATGCCCATTGGGGCGATGCCGAAAGGGCTGGCATACCGTTGGCCGAAGAGCGTGCATGTCTGGCTGCGACCCGACACATTGCGC
>JAEWJD010000092.1 GCA_023386765.1 Pseudomonadota bacterium
ACGCTGCTGTATGCGGTGGCGTGGCCGCCGCAAGGCATCTTCGCCAACCGCGACATCAAGGAGGTGGGCGACATGAAGGGCCTGAAATGGCGCGCCTACAGCCCGGTCACGGCCAAGATCGCCGAACTGGTCGGCGCGCAGCCTGTCACGGTGCAACAGGCCGAACTGGCCCAGGCCATGGCCACGGGCGTGATCGATTCGTATATGTCGTCCGGCTCCACCGGCTAAGACACCAAGACCTACGAGTACATCAAAAAGTTCTATGACACCGAGGCATGGCTGCCCAAGAACGCTGTCGTGGTCAACAAGAAGGCTTTCGACGCGCTGGACGCCCCGACCCAGCAGGCGCTGTTGAAAGCCGGCGCCCAGGCAGAGGCTCGTGGCTGGAAGCTCTCCCAGGACAAGAACAGCTGGTACAAAGAGCAGCTGAGCAAGAACGGCATGGAAATCATCAAGCCCACGCCGCAGCTCACCGAGGGCCTAGACAAGATCGGCAAGCGCATGCTTGAAGACTGGCTCAAGAAGGCAGGCCCCGACGGCCAGGCCATGATCGACGCCTATCGCAAGCCCTGAGCAGCATGCGCCGTTTCCTGGATACCCTGTACGGCGCGGCCGGCCTGCTGGCCGGCCTGAGCACCGTGGGTGTGCTGCTGTCCGTCCTGGCCGCCATCGTGGCGCGCCAGCTCGGCATGAACATTCCCGGCACCGATGCCTATGCCGGTTATTTCATGGCTGCTGCCGGCTTTCTGGCACTCGCCAGTACGTTCAAGCACGGCGAGCATATCCGCGTCACCCTGGTCCTCAATGCCCTGCAACCGGCCAATCGCCGCCGCCTGGACATTGTCGCGCTTACGGTGGCGACGGTGCTGGCCGCGGCCTTCGCGTTTTTCAGCATCAAGCTCACGCACGACTCCTGGGCCTACAACGACATCTCCACCTCCAACGACGCCACGCCGCTCTGGATCCCCCAGACCGCCATGGCCGTGGGCACCGTGCTGTTCTTCATTGCCTTGCTTGATGAGCTGATCCGCCGGCTTTGCGGGCACGCCGCCGCCACTTCGCAGCAAACCCATGAATGAAATCCTCGTCATCACCATGCTGGTTGTCTCCATCTTCGCCTTGCTGGCGGGAGGAGTCTGGGTCGGGCTGACACTGGCCGGCACCGCCTGGATCGGGATGGAGATTTTCTCCAGCCGTCCCGCCGGCGATGCCATGGCGGTCACGATCTGGGGCGCCGCGTCGAGCTGGACGCTCACCGCCCTGCCCTTGTTCCTGTGGATGGGCGAGATCCTGTTCCGAACCCGCCTGTCCGAAGACCTTTTCAAAGGGCTCGCCCCCTGGCTCAACCGCCTGCCGGGCCGCCTACTGCACACCAACGTGATCGGCTGCGCGATCTTTGCCGCCGTCTCGGGCTCGTCGGCGGCGACCTGTGCCACCGTGGGCAAGATGACCATCCCCGAACTCAAGCGCCGCGGCTACCCCGAGTCCAAGATCCTGGGCACCCTGTCGGGCGCAGGCACGCTGGGCCTGTTGATCCCGCCCTCCATCATCATGATCGTCTACGGCGTCGCCGCCGATGTCTCGATCGCCCGGCTGTTCATGGCGGGCGTCATTCCGGGGATGATGCTGGCGCTGCTGTTCATGGGCTATATCGCGTGGTGGGCCATCCGCAATCCGAAGGAAGTCCCCGAGGCCGATCCGGCCATGCCGCTGCGCCAGAAACTTGCACAATCCCGCCACCTCATCCCGGTCGTGCTGCTCATCGCCGCAGTGCTGGGGTCGATCTACACGGGGATTGCCACGGCCACCGAGGCGGCCGCCGTCGGCGTCGTGGGCGCACTGGTGCTCTCGGCCTTGCAGGGCTCCCTCAATCGCAGCAGCTTCATGCAATCCTTGCTCGGCGCCACCCGGCTGTATTGCATGATCGCCCTCATTCTGGCCGGCGCCCAGTTCCTGACCCTGGCTATGGGCTACATCGGCTTGCCGCGAGCGCTGGCCGAATGGATCGGCACGCTCGGCCTGTCACGCTTCGGCCTGATTATCGCGCTGATGCTCTTCTTCATCATTCTGGGTTGTTTCCTGGACGGCATTTCGATCGTGGTGCTGACCATGGGGGTGTTGCTACCCACCGTACAGGCAGCCGGCATCGACCTGATCTGGTTCGGGATCTTTATCGTGTTCGTGGTGGAAATGGCCCAGATCACACCGCCGGTCGGGTTCAACCTGTTTGTGCTCTCAGGCATGAGCGGGCGAGAACTCCCTTACATCGCCAGGGTCTCGCTGCCCATGTTTTTCCTCATGACCCTGGGTGTCCTGTTGCTGTATTGCTTCCCCGCCATTGCCACCTGGCTGCCTCAACAGATGTAGGCAGGCGGCTCAGAAGCTGAGCGTGGTGTTCAGGTACCAGACCGGCGTCTTGCTCTTGCCCTCGGCGGCCAACAGCGGTTTGCTGTAGGTCGCCGAGAAACTCAGCAGTGGCATGCTCAGGCGCAGCCCGATGGCAGCGCCGGCCATTTTCTGGCTGCGGCTGTCCTTCGTGTTGTTGCGCAGCAGGCCCACGTCCAGCCCGACAAAGGGCGCCAGGCGCATCCGCCCCCCGGAGAACCCCGGCAGGCTCACGGGAAGCGTCACGGTGTTGGACAGATAAAAACCCCGGTCACCGCTTTGCAGCGAATGACGGTTGTAGCCCCGCACGGTGTACTCATCGCCCAGGGTGAGCTGGTAGCTATTGAGCAGGATCTGGCGCGAAAACTGAAACCCCAATTGCGATTGCACCGTCAGCAACTGCCCGCCTGGGGCGAAGCTGGCCTGCCATGACAACACGCCGTTCACGCGCGAAACATGACCTCTCGGCTCGACCTCGTCAAACGCGGCGTACTGGCCTTGGTTGATATTCAGCCCCCGGTTCCAGGAGAGATCGACAAACGCCGCATGCCGCCCGAACTGCCTGCTCCATTGCAGCCCCAGCGTGGCATCGCTGTAGTGTTTGCTGCTGACTTCCAGCCGGGTACCGGCCAGGTAGTTCTTGTTCTGGCGGCTTTTCAAGGCGCCATAGAAACTCAGTTGGCCGGTGGCGTCACGGAGTACGGTTCGCGTCACGCGCAGGCCCGCGCTGCGGGAGTCGCCCGCCGACTGATAGCTCAGGCCCCCGCTGCGCAGCAGGTTCTTGTATGAGTTGTAGCCAGCCTGCAGGTCGATGCGGGTATAGCCCAACGGCAGGCGCAGCGCGACATCAACTGATTGCTCGCCCTCATGAACACGGTCGGCATACCGGCGGCGGCTGGTGAACAGGGTCAGGGTGTCATTCCAGCCCAGCAGATCGCCGAACCCCAGCGTCAGGTTGTACTTGTCACGGCCCTGCGCGGGCACGCCGAAGCCCGAGTTATCGCGTCCTAGCGAGGTCTGCACCCAGGCCTGGCGCTTCACCGAGAGGTTGAGATAGGAGTCGCCCAAGGTGTCGGCCGGCTCGATCGCGACCGTCACCCGCTTGAAGCCATTATTCATGGCCTCGATGGCCTGGTCGATATCGCGGATATTCAGGACGGCATTGCGCCAGTTGGGCATGGCCCAGCCCACCATGGCGTACTCACGCCAGCCGCTGATCGGCCGTCCATCGATGCGCCAGCCCTTGATCCTGCCCCAGTTCACCCGCAGCTGCAGCCTCCCGGCCACCACGCCCGGCTGCGCCAGGGAAATGTTCGACGTGACATAGCCTCGTTCGTAGAGTTCGGCGGTCAGGGCGCGCACCAGTTCGAACACCCCCTGGTTGTCCAGGGGACGGTCCAGATAGGTCGCCGCCTTGCGCGCCACGTTGAACGGCGCACGCTGGCCGTTGAAGTCCAGGTCGACGCCCTTCAGGGTGACGGTATGTCCGCCTTTTCCTGGCACCGGTACGGGCAGGCCCGGCGGCGGAACCCGCGGCGCACCAGGCGGAGCACTCAGCGCCCGATCGATATCGAGTTGCTGCTGGCGGCGCTCCAGCAGTTGTTGGCCCAGGTTCAGGTCGCGTTGGCCCGGTGTGATCGGCACCTGCCCCAGAGGAGGCGGCAGGCGCAGCGCCAGCAGGCCGGCCCCATCGGCCATGCCCTGGCCGCCGGCTCCCGTGGCAGGGGTGGCCAGAGGCGTTCTCCCCGCGCCGACGGCCGGCAGGGTCTGTGCCTCGGTCGATCGGGCCGCCATCCCCAGGCCGACAAGCAGGCCGACAAGCAGGCCGAACCCCATCGCAAGATGGACCGGACAAGCACGGCGGCAGCGTTTCGGCTCAGTCATGGCCTGACGTCGGCAAGAGAGGGCCCTTCAGCGCGGCCCGGCAGGACGGTGAGGCGTCGTGCCGCAGCCTCGTCCGCCGGGATTCGGCTGCAGCGGGGCGCAATGGCCAGGCAAGCTGCCCCGCCCGGATCGCAGCGGCCTCACTCATACTGGAAGGTCACGGTGAAGCCCACGGTCAGGCGTCCGGGTCGCACCGTCGCCGCGGTCTGGTAGTAGCGTGCCCGCAAAGGAACCGTAAACGCCGTATTGCCGCGTACGCCGACATTGGCCTCGGTCAGCGTCATGGCGTTGTCGAAATTCCAGGGTGTCTCGCCCGAGGTGCCCGACAGCAGTTGGATACCCATACCGCTGGCGCCGGCCGTGGTCTCGCCGGCTGCGGGCTGTCCGACACCCACGGCGGTGGTGAAGGCATTGTTGGCGTTGATGGACATCCGCACCAGGGTGGTGCCCCGGCAGTTCACCTGCAAGTTCAAGGGTTTCACGACGTCGGAGATCGTGCCAACGGCACTGAAAGACGAACGCGGCACCTTGGGCAGCGTCTCACGCAAAGACGGCAGCGCGCATCCGGACACATTGATTCTCAAGGCCGACGCGCCCACGCCCAGCGTCATGTTGATCGGCGTGGTCAGGATCAGCCGCTTGCTGGCGGTGTAGTAGTCCACATACCAGTCAACCTCGAACATGTTGTGGTAGTTGCTCAGGTAGAAAACGCCCGACTCGCTCGACGGTTTCACCTTGACGGCCTGATAGGTCAGGTACGAAGGGGCCGGGAACACGGTCACGTTGCTGCCGCGGAAGGTATAGAGCACCACGCCGCTCTCCTTGGGAGAATGACCAATGACGATCTCATCCTCCGAGCCGGTCAAGGCCACGCCGTTGGCACTGATCAGCTTCAGGCCAACCCCGATACGGTCCGTGATATCGGGCAGCGACAGCACATAGCCGACACTGGACTCCACCTTGCTGAAGCGCGCGGTCGGGCGCAGCACCAGGGTGATGCCTTTTTCGTCGTTCCACTCTGCGGCTTCGTCCTCACTGCCGACGTCGTACTCGCAGCTGTTTCTGACGAACGCAGACGCCGCGCCCACCCTGCCCAGCGGCGTACCCACGGGCGTGCCACCTGTGACCCGCGCCTCGCCCTGGACATTGGGAATGCTCCCCGTGCCGCAGACCACCGTCGCTGCGGTAGCCGGAGCGCCCACCGCCAAGCTGGCCAAAAGCAGCCACCACTGCCAAGAGGCGCGCCCTCGCAGCCAGCACGCGCGGTAGCCGCCCGGCATCGCCTCGATGTTCCGCCTCGTCTGCCGTTCACTCATAGTCGAGCGTCGCCGTGAACCCGACGCTCAGCCCGCCCGGGCGGACCGTATCGTCGGTTTGGTAGTAACGCGCCCACAACGGCACGTTGAAAGACGTCCTCGCGCCCTCGCCCACATTGGCCGCGCCCAACAGCGTGCGGCGATCAAAATCCCACGCGGTCTTGGTACTGCCGTCGGATAGCAGCTGGATGCCGACCCCCTGGGACAGTCCCTTGCCGCTGCCGGTCGGCAGCCCTACACCTTGCGCGCCGTCATAGCGTTGGTTCGGGCTGATGGACAGATTGACCGTGCCGGTGCCGTAGCACGTCACCGGCAGATTCAAGGCTTTTTCATCCGAGACGGTACCTCGCGCACGGAAATCGGCGCGCGGCTTCTTGGGCAAGGTCTCGCGCAGGGTACCCAGCGAGCAACCGGAGACATTCAGCTTCAGAACGCCGAAGCCCAGTATCATGCTGACCGGCGTGGTCGCGACCAGGCGTCTGTTGGCGTTGTCGTAATCGACGTACCAATCGACCTCGAACAGGTCTGCGTAGTTGCTGACAAAGAAAACCCCGGACGCCGTGGTCTCCTTGATCTTGATGGCCTGGTACCGGATGTTGGTGTTGGACGGAAACACCCGGACTTTGCTGCCATTGAAGAAGTACTGCACCAGTTCGGCACTCTTGGGGCTTTGGCCGATGACGATCTCGGTCGCCTCGGCGGCGATCGGCCTGCCGTTGCTGCTTACCAGCTTCAGACCCACGCCTACCCGCTCCGTGATGCCGGGCAAGGCAATCACGAAACCGTAGGGGGTTTCCACTTTGGGGTGGCGCGCATTCGGTCGCAATACCAGCGTCATGGATTTCTCGAAGCTCCAGTCAGCCGCCTCGCTCGCATCGCCCACGTCGTAATCGCAGGAGCCCGTGATGAATGACGAGCTGGTCGTCAGCGCACCCAACGCGGTACCCAGCGGCGTGGCCGGTGTCACGCGTGCCTCCCCCTGGATATTGGCGATCCGTCCCGAGCCACAATTGGCGGTCTGGGCCAGCACGGGGCCGCCGCCCAGGGCCAGCCCCAGCCACAGACCGACACGCCAGCCACGGAGTGCGGTCATGATGCCTCCCCGCAGCGCAACGGGATCAGGGGCACCCTGCCTTCTCCGCTTACCCCATCGTCCTTCAGGCCGTACGGCACGCGGCAGGATCGGCCGTCGGTGAAACGTATGGTCAGCACGCCCTGATCGGTGACGCCACGCAGCAGCGCGCGCCCACCCTGACCGATGGTACCGATGACGGTGCCCGCCAGGTCATGGATGGGGGTGCCGAAGGGCAGTCGTGCCCGATCCCCGGTGTCGATTACCAGCAGCGCCGTTCGCTCGCGCTTTGTTTTGAAAACCAGGGGGACCACGGCGCCGGCGCGCGGTATCGCCTCCTCGGTGGTGGACTGCAACTCCACATCCAGGGAGAGGTTTTCGGGAGAAATCTGCACCTCATTGAGCGAGTATGGCGACAAGGAAACCAGTCCGTAGCCATTGCCATCCAGCGTGGCGTTGCCCATGTTGGCGATGATGGCCCCGCCCGCGTCGCGCGCCTCGATCAGACCGATGCTGTCTGGCAGGGTCTGGCCCAGGGTCACCCCACCGTGATGGATCACCACTCCTCCGTTACCGTTGACCGACCACTGGGTGGTCTCGGCCTGCCGGCTGGTGGCGGCCGACACATAGCCGTAGCGCCCCACGTAAGAGGCGTTCAGCCCGTAGCCTTGTTGACGTTGCGCATCGCGCGTGATGTCCAGGCCATAGGAGAAGGCGCGCTTGCGACCAACGGTGTTGTCATAGGAAACCCTTTCGGTTCGGCCCCGGCCGGCATCCTGCAGCACGGTACTGCGCAGCACGCCGCCCACTTTCCAGCCGGACAACGGGATGGACAGATTCAGCATGAGCTGACGCCCAGACCCAAAGCCACCCTGGCTGGCCGAGGCCGTCACGGACACCGTCACGCCCTGAACCCGGGTCGAGTAACCCACCTGCCATTGGGTCTGGCGCGCCGCAGCGTGCCAGTAATTGCGCAGGGCCCCCGACAAGTACACGCTGCCCCAACGCCCCAGGGGTTGGGACATCGACAAATTGAACTCCCCACGCGGGCGGCCCGGCCGCACGTCGGAGAAACGCCCCGACAACGCATCGTTCAGGGTCCAGAATCCCTCGGAGGAATAACGCACCGTCGCGAGTCGCACCACGGTTCGGGTGGCGCTGACCGTCTTGGTATACGACAACCGGTAGCTGACACCCCAGGCCTCCGGC
>JAEWJD010000152.1 GCA_023386765.1 Pseudomonadota bacterium
CAGGAATAACGTTTGATGCGCGCCAGGCCGCTGTCGATCACGAAACGGATGCCCGGCACGGTCAGCGACGTTTCGGCAACGTTGGTGGCGAGCACGACGCGCCGGCTGTTGCCGCGCGGATGGAAGATCTGCTCCTGCTCGGCCTGCGACAGCCGGGCGTAGAGCGGCAGGATCTCGGTGCCGGCCGGATGACGCTTGCGCAGGGCTTCGGCCGCCTCGCGGATTTCCCGCTCGCCCGGCAGAAACACCAGAACATCGCCCGGACCATGACGGGCGCATTCGCCCACCGCATCGACAATGGCATCGATGAGGTCGCGCTCTTCGTCGCCCCCCAGGCGCTCGCGACCCGGGCGGGCGGCATTGGCGCCGGACTCGTCGCCCTGGGGCTCCTGCACGGGCCGGTAGCGCAACTCGACCGGATACAGCCGGCCCGACACTTCGATCACCGGCGCAGCACGCCCGCTGGCATCGGCGAAATGCTGCGAAAACCGTTCGGCATCGATCGTGGCCGAGGTGATGATGACCTTGAGATCCGGGCGACGCGGCAGCAGCTGCTTGAGGTAGCCAAGCAGAAAATCGATGTTCAGGCTGCGTTCATGCGCCTCGTCGATGATGATGGTGTCATAGCGGCGCAGCAGCGGGTCGCGCTGGGATTCGGCCAGCAGGATGCCGTCAGTCATCAGCTTGACCGCGGCATTCGGCCCGGTGCGGTCATTGAAGCGCACCTGATAACCGACCACCTCGCCCATCGGCGTGTTCAGCTCTTCGGCAATGCGCTTGGCCACCGAGGTCGCGGCCAGCCGCCGGGGCTGCGTGTGGCCGATCATGCGCTCGCGGCCGCGCCCGAGCTCCAGGCAGATCTTGGGCAGCTGGGTGGTCTTGCCCGAGCCGGTCTCGCCGCTGACGATCACGACCTGATGCGCCTGGATGGCGCGCGCGATCTCCTCGCGCCGTGCGCTGACGGGCAGGTCCTCGGGATAGGTGACGACCGGAATGGGCCGTGGGGGCCGGGCGGGCCGCTTGGGCGGCGCTGCCGGGCGGGGAGTTTCGGGCATGAGTTTGTATCCTTTGAGGCGGCATTATAAATTTCTCGCCGCAGCACGGGCCGGCATGGCCACGCCCTGCCTGCAAGCGCCCTATAATTTCGGCAGCCGCCCGCGATACGGGCCGCCAGCCACACCGTCCGCGCGGCGGTGCGCCGACATCCCCGTCCAAACCAAACAACCATCATGCCCGATCTGGAAGACGATACCTTCTCCGCACTTGAAGCACCTGAATTCGCCCCTGCGCAGTTCGTGCGATGGTTCCGAGAAGTGGCGCCTTACGTCCATGCCTTCCGCGGCAAGACATTCGTGGTGGCCTTCGGCGGCGAACTGGTGCAGGCCGGCGCGCTCAATGCGCTGGTGCAGGACCTGTCACTGCTGTCGGCCCTGGGCGTGCATCTTGTGCTGGTGCATGGCTCGCGCCCCCAGGTCAACGAGCAGCTCAGCCTGAAAGGCTACAGCCAGCAGTTCGGCCGCGGCATGGCGCCCACCGACGCTGCCGCCCTGGAGTGCGCCAAGGAAGCTGCCGGCGAGCTGCGCCTGGATATCGAGGCCGCCTTCAGCCAGGGGTTGCCGAACACGCCCATGTCGAATTCGCATGTGCGCATCATTTCGGGCAATTTCGTGATGGCCCGGCCGGCCGGCGTGATCGATGGCGTGGATTACAAGCACACCGGCCATGTCCGCAAGATCGACATCGAGGCACTGAAATTCGCCATCGAGCGCAGCTCCATCGTGCTGCTCTCGCCGCTCGGGTTTTCGCCCACCGGCGAGGCCTTCAACCTGGCCATGGAAGACCTGGCTACCAGCGTGGCGGTGGCCCTGCGCGCCGAGAAGCTGATCTTCCTGTCGGGCGCCGATGGCGTGCACGACGAGGACGGCAGCGTGGACACCGAGCTGGCCCGCATCGATGCGGATGCCCTGCTGAGCAAGGGCGAACTGGACGAGGACACGGCCTTCTTTCTGCGCTATGCCTCGCTGGCGGTCAAGCGGGGCGTGGCGCGCGCCCACCTGGTGCCCTACTCGCTGGACGGCAGCGTGCTGCTGGAGATCTTCACCCACGACGGCGTGGGCACCATGGTGGTCGAGGACAAACTCGATGACCTGCGCCCGGCCACCCTGGACGACGTCGGCGCCCTGCTCAGCCTGATCGAGCCGCTGGAAGCCGACGGCACGCTCGTGCCGCGCCCGCGCGGCGTCATCGAGCGTGATGTCGAACACTTCACGGTGTTGGAGCACGACGGCGTCATCTATGGTTGCGCCGCGCTCTACCCCTACCCGGAAGATCACATGGCCGAGATGGCCTGCCTCATCGTGCACCCGGAATGGCAGAGCACCGGCGAAGGCGATCTGCTGTTGCGTCACATGGAGGCGCGCGCCCGCGCTACCGGCGCGCGCCGCCTGTTCGTGCTGACCACGCGCACCTCGCACTGGTTCATGAACCGGGGCTTCGCGCAGGGCGGCATCTCCGACCTGCCCGCCAGCAAGCAGGCCTCCTACAACCGCACGCGCAACAGCCTCATCTTCATCAAGAAGCTGTAGCGCGCCATAGACCCTGGTCCGCGCAGGGTCTATGGCCCGGCCAGACCGTTAAAATGGGTCATCTGAAACTCTTCCTGGCAGCACAACATGGCCCGTACCATCACCTGTGTCAAACTCAAGCGCGAAGCCGAAGGACTGGACTTCCCGCCCTATCCTGGCGACCTCGGCACGCGTATCTGGCGTGAGATCTCCAAGGAAGCCTGGGAGGAGTGGAAGCAGATCCAGACCCGCCTGGTGAACGAGAACCGCCTCAACCTGGCCGACGCCCGCGCCCGCAAGTACCTGCAGCAGCAGATGGAGCGTTTCCTGTTCGAAGACGGCCAGGTCGAAGCCCAGGGTTACGTGCCGCCGTCGGCCTGAGCCCGGCCCGCCTTCCACGCAAAACGGCCTGACGCAAGTCAGGCCGTTTTGTTTTCCGCGCCGGTGGATCAGGCTTCGGACTTGGGTTCTTCGGGCACGATCGGCGCTTCGCCGCGCGCCAGGCGCTCGGTATTCTTCACGCCGGTATGGCGCACATCGGCCCCCTTAACCATGTAGATGACGCGCTCGGCCATGTTCTTGGCGTGGTCGCCGATACGCTCCAGGGCGCGGGCGATGAAGATCATGTCGATGGCGCGCGAAATCGTGCGCGGATCTTCCATCATGTAGGTGATCAGGTTGCGCAGGGCCGCCTTCCATTCCTTGTCGACTTCCTTGTCGCTGCGCACGACCTGGGCGGCCAGGATGGGATCCAGGCGCGCAAAGGCGTCCAGGGCCTGATGCAGCATGTTGCCGACGCTGACCGCCATGTGGCGCAGCTCGATCAGCGGGATATGCTGCTGGTGGCTGTTCTCGTACATGCGGCGCACGGCGGTGGCGACCTTTTCGGCCTCGTCGCCCGAGCGTTCCATGTCGGTCAGCATTTTGGAGACGGCCAGCATGGTGCGCAGGTCGATGGCCGTAGGCTGGTGGCGGGCCAGGATCAGGCCGATGCGCTCATCGATCTCGACCTCATGTCGGTTGACCTCTTTTTCGCGCTCGCGGACCTTCTCGACCAGCGTCATGTCGCCAGAGGCAAGCGCTTCGATCGCTTCCTGGATCATGGCCTCGACGATGCCGCCCATTTGCAGAAACTGCGAACGGACTGCGCCCAGGTCGGCGTCGAACTGTTTGTTGGTGTGCTCCGTCATCCGGACTCCCTGCGTGTTTGGTCTCATGGCTGCCCCTTTTGATGGCGAATCACACGGGGAACCTGCTGACCCGCAAGCTTATGACCCGAGTGTGACAGGATTATGAAGGCGCCCGCCGACAGGGACAAGCGGCGGGGGGCTCAGCGCGCCAGGCGGCGGATGCCGTTTCAGGCCGCCCGCGAGCGCCTCGACCGGAGCCGGCGCCGCAGCAGCGTCTGGCGGCTTGAGCAGCTGCCGGACGAATGCGATGCCTCGCCCGGCGTCGATGCATGCCGGGGGGCAATGACAGCAAATTCAGCGGATCCCCGGCCAGGCTCTGGCCAGTATCTCGCTGACCGCCGGCTCGGGCAGGCTCTCGCCCCATAACACGGCACCGCCCTGCAAGCGGCTGGCCACGAAGGCATCGGCCACCTCAGGCGGGGCGTGGCGCAACATCAGGCCCGCCTGCAACAGGCGTGCCAGGCCGGCGGACAGCGCCCGCGCCTGGCTTTCCTGGGGGGCTGCGGCCTGCGCCAGCCACTGCTGCACGGCAGCGTCATAGCGCGCGTCGGCTCCTCGCTGCAGACACAACTCGGCCTCCAGCACCGCCAGGCTGTCCGGTTCGCGCGCCAGGGCGCGCAGCACATCCAGCGCCATCACGTTGCCCGAGCCCTCCCAGATGGCATTGACCGGCGCTTCCCGGTAAAGCCGCGCCAACGGTCCCTCCTCGACATAGCCGTTGCCGCCCAAGGCCTCCATGGCCTCGCCCAGTACATTTACCGCGCGCTTGCAGACCCAGAGCTTGGCCGCGGGCGTGGCGACCCGCAGCAGCATTGCCGCCGCGGCCTGCTGGCCGCGCTCATCCATGGCGCGCGCCAGGCGCAGCCCCAGCCGCATGGCCGCCTCGCTTTCGAGCGCCAGGTCGGCCAGCACGGCCCGCATGACAGGCTGCGCCAGCAGGGGCTTGCCAAAGGCCTGGCGATGGGCGGCATGGTGCAAGGCCTGGGCCAGGCCCTGGCGCATCAGCGCGGCGCTGCCCAGCACGCAATCCAGGCGCGTGGTGGCGGCCATCTCGAGCATGAACGCGAGCCCCCGCCCCGGCTCTCCAAGCAATACCGCCCAGGCCTGCTCGAACTCGACCTCCGCGCTGGCGTTGCTGCGATTGCCCAGCTTATCTTTCAAGCGCCGGATCCGGACCGCATTGCGCGCCCCCCCCTCGGGGATCCAGCGCGGCAGGAAAAAGGCGCTGATACCGGCATCGCAACGTGCCAGCACCAGATGGGCATCGGCCTGCGGCACCGAGAAGAACCATTTGTGGCCCGTCAGCACATAGGGCTGACCCTGGCCGCTACGGCCCAGCGGTTGTGCCTGCGTGGTGATGGCGCGCAAATCCGAGCCACCCTGCTTTTCGGTCAGGCCCATGCCGATCAGGGCGGCGCGCTTGCTCGCCAGCGGCGCATCACTGCCGTCATGGCCCCGGTGATACAGGCGCGGCAACCAATCCCGCGTGAAGGCGATCGCCCCATCGGGCTCGCGCAGCAGCAAGGGAATGGCGGCGTAGGTCATGGTGATGGGACACAGCACCCCTGCCTCGACCTGCCCCTGCAACAAGAACCCGGCGGCCCGGGCCACGTGCGCCCCCGGCCCGGGCAAAGCCCAGGGCCGGTTGTGCAGCCCCCGGCCAAGGGCCCCGGCCATCAGACCGTCCCAGGCCGGATGAAAGCGTACCCGGTCGATACGCCGGCCCTGCGGATCGTAGGCCTGGAGTTCCGGCGCATGCCGGTTGGCGGCCGCTCCGGCCGCCAAGGTCTGGGAACGGCCCAGCCAGACGCCGAACTCACCCAGTTCCGGCAAGGCCCACGCGGCGCCTTCGCGCTGCACCGCCTCGCGCAGCGGCAGATCGGCATCAAAGAGGGAATAGTCGTCCAGCGGTTCCACCTGGTTGGACACCTGGTGGGTGGCGAATGGCTGCGGCAACGGCGTCATGGCGGGTCTCCTGGGCCGACGGCGCCGTCCGGCAAGCCAGCGCCTAGCTGCGTTGTGATTCCGAGTCTAGCGCATCAGGCGTCGCCCCGGCAGGCTCCTCGCCCAGCAAGCGCTCGGCGTCGGGCTCGGGCAGGGCCTCCACCGACTTCAGGTTGCGCAGCATCACGCGAGTGCGGGTCTCGGTCTGGCCGATCTTGCTACTGGCGGTGTCGAGCGATTTCTTGACGCTGGCCAGTGCATCGCCGAATTTCCCGAACTCGGTCTTGACCGCGCGCAGCACCTGCCACACTTCGGAGGAGCGCCGCTCGATGGCCAGGGTACGAAAGCCCATCTGCAGACTGTTGAGCATGGCGGCCAGATTGGTCGGGCCGGCCACGTTCACGCGCAGGCCTTGCAGCTTGTCGATCAGCCCCGGCTGACGCAGCACCTCGGCATACAGCCCCTCGGTGGGCAGGAACATGATCGCGAAATCCGTGGTGAAAGGCGGTGCCACGTACTTGTCGGCAATCAGCCTGCCCTGCAGTTCGACGGCACGCGCCAACGCCTGTCCGGCCGTGCGGGCCGCATCGGGATCGCCCGCGTCCTGGGCGGCCAGCAGGCGCTCATACTCTTCCTTGGGGAACTTGGCGTCGATCGGCAGCCACACCGGGCCGGCATCGCCACCGGGCAGGCGGATCGCAAACTCGACGATATCGTTGCGATCCGGCACCGGCTTGACGTTACGGGCGTATTGTTCGGCCGTCATGCTGTCTTCGATCAGGCGGGCCAGTTGCACTTCGCCCCAGGTGCCGCGCGATTTCACATTGGTCAGCACCCGCTTGAGGTCGCCCACGCCAGCGGCCAGATGTTGCATTTCTCCCAGCCCCTTGTGCACCGCTTCCAGGCGTTCGGAGACCAGGCGGAAGGACTCGCCCAGGCGCTGCTCAAGAGTGGCATGCAGCTTTTCGTCCACGGTGCGGCGCATTTCCTCGAGCCGCGCACCGTTGTCGGCCTGCAGGGATTGCAGGCGCTGGTCCACGGTATGGCGGATTTCCAGCATGCGCCGGTCGTTGATTTCGACCAGGCCCTGCAGGCGCTCGCCGAACTGGCTGCCGAAGCGCGCCAGGGACTCGGCCGCTTCGCGGCGGCCCTCGCGCTGGCCTTCGGCCAGATCGCCGCGCAGGCCCCGTTCGCTGCGTTCCAGCGCATCCAGCACAGCGTGGATATCGGCCCGGCTGGCCGCCGAGCGCAGACAGGCCCACAGCGCCAGCAAGGCGGCCAGCACGGCGCCACCCGCCGCAATCCAGAGCAATACTTCTTGATCCAGCAATACCGTCTCCTGAAACCCGGATTATAGGAAAGCACAACGACGCCAGGCCTGGGAAACTGAAGTCCATTATCTTTCAGCAAATTGTCAGCTTCCATTAAGGCAAGGGAAGTTAAGATATTTGGTGAAATAACAAAACCCTGCGCGCCGCGCCTCAACGGGCCCCATGCCGATCCCCTTACCCTTGTCTCAAACAGAAGAATCCTGTTTTCATACGCTATTCGGTCCGCTCGAACTGAGCCAGGCGCAGCCGCTGGCGCAAGGCGGCGATCGGTATGTGTTCCAGCATCCGCACGAGCCCTGGCTGCTGGTCAAGGTCATGGACATGGAAGCGCGCTCGGTCTATCTGGCCAAGCGCCCCTTCAAGCGCTGGTACAAGCAATTCCAGCGTGAAAACGATTATCGGGTCTACCTCAACGAGCTCAATGAGTATGTCGCTGCCGCCACCCGTCCCAGCGGGGTCTGGCTGCTGCCGATGGCCCGCATCCTGGGCCTGGCGCAAACCGACATGGGCCCCGGCCTGATGGTGGAGAAAATCCGCGATGCCCAGGGGGAGATCGCGCCCACGATCAAGGACCTGGCCAAGCAAGGCGCATTCACGCAGCAGTTGTCCGAACAACTGGACCGCTTCTTCGATGACCTGGCCGACGCCCATGTCGTGCTGCACGATATTTCGGCCAGCAATGTGGCCGTGGGCTACAACGCCGATGGCCGCCACGGTTTGTATCTGGTCGATGGTTTCGGGGTGCTGCCGGCGATTCCGCTCTATGCCTGGAGCCGGCGGCTGAACCAACGCCGCATCGCGCGCAAATATGCCGAGCTGCGCGCCAAGCTGCCCGCGCCGGTGCCCGGCTGAAGATCAGGCCAGGACGCGTCCGCGCCCGTCGACCCAATCGAAATCGCGCCCGGCCTGCTGCCCACGGCGCAAGGGATTGCGCGTGCACCATGCGGCATAGGCCGGATCCACGAAGCGATAGGCCAGATGCTCATCGCGCCCAGGCGGGATGCCCAGCCGCACGCAACGAATGAGTCGCGTCAGGGCCGGCTCGCTCTGGGTCACGAACAAGCGACTGGGATCGAACCCCTGGGCATCCCAGTCCGGCACCTTGAGGTCCAGCGCGCGGCACAAGAGCGTCTGGCCGGCGCAC
>JAEWJD010000182.1 GCA_023386765.1 Pseudomonadota bacterium
CTGGGGCCAGGCGGGCCAGTCTGGATTCGCCGCGCTAGCAGCGGCGCGCGCTGACCACCGGGAACAGGCAGGCGCTGTCTTCGTGAAAGACGATTTCGGCAAAACCGGCCTCGCGCAGCAGGGCGCGCGTTTCGTCATGGCTGCGCCAGGCGGTATAGCGGACATCAGCCAGGCGCGAGAACAGCACTTGTTGCAGCATGAGGTCTTCGGCCTGCAGCGCCTGCAGGCGCCAGGGCGACGGCGTGGCCTGCCCGGGTGGCGGCGTCATGAAGCTGGTGACCAGCAGCCCGCCGGGTTTCAGGGGCGCGGCGCAGCGCCGGTACAGATCCAGCAGGCGTACGCGGTCCGGCTCGTAGATGGACAGGCCGTGGCAGGAAAGCACATCGAGCGGTCCGGGCAGGGCCGTCTGCCAGGCGCAGCCCTGCACCAGTTCGACCGGCAGACCCCGGCGGACGGCACGTTGCCTGGCGGTGGCCAAGGCTTGCGCGTCCAGGTCCAGGCCGCTCAGGTGCGCGCCGGGTGCATGGCGGTAGTCCAGGGCCAGCAGGTCGCTCAGCGTGCCGCAGGGCAGGCTGCCCAGTGTGATATCGGGCGCCAGGGCCGCCTGCAGCAGCCGGGTGGACAGGGCGAAGCGCTCCCGGGTGGCCAGGGCGGCGGGCAGCCGCTCAAGCAGCAGACGCTCCCCCGGGCTGGCATCCGGATCGCCGGGCCGGTATCCCACCACCACGTCGGTCCAGTAGGCATCCAGGCCGCCATGTTGCAGCAGGAATGCCCCCAGTTCGCTGTCGGCCACGGTTTCCAGCAGTTCGAGCTGGCGCGCAACCGGCCAGCCGGGCAGGTCGCCCTGTTGCAGAAGGCGCTGGCGCAGGGCCGGCAGGGAGCGGGTACGGCCATGACTGAGGTTGGTGGCGCAAGGCATGGTGTGGCGGCGGGACGGTTGTTGCAATCCTGCGACCCTACTTTGTGGTCGAGCGCACTAGAAGCCCAATTGGTCTGATATGAGCTTTGCCATTTGCCGCCTTCGGGCCGGCCGGCGGCGCCATATTGTTTCAAGAGGTGTATGGCGTGGCCTGAGGCGATGGCGGATGGGGGGGCAGCCCCGCAAGACGGCGCAATTCTTGGTACGCTTGTGCGCTGTCGTCTTTCTAACGTTCCGTCCGACTGTCTTGCCACGTTTCTGCGCAACCCTGCTTTCCCGGGCCCGTCTCTGGCTCATGGTGTCCCTGCTGGCGGTGCTGGCCGGCTGTGCCTCGTCGGGCGGCGCTGCCAAGCCCGGCTATCACCGCGTGCAAAGCGGCGAAACCCTCACCAGCATCGCGCGCAAGTACAAGCAGAACGTCAACGACTTGGTGCGCTGGAACAATCTGCCCAGTGCCAATCGCATCGACAAAGGCCAGTTGCTGCGCGTGCAGCGCCCCGACGGCACGGGCAGTGCCGCGGCTGGCGCACCGCCGGCCAAACGTGCTCCGGCCAAGGCCGCGCCCGCCGTCAAAAGCGCTCCCGTGACCGGCATCCGCCTGGTTTGGCCGGCGGCCGGCACCGTGACCCGCCGCTTCAACGGCTCGTCGTCGCAGGGGCTGACGATTGCCAACAGTGCCGGCACGCCCGTGGTGGCGGCCGCCGATGGTGATGTGGCCTACGCCGCCAGCGGTCTGCGCGGTTATGGCAACCTGGTGATCGTGCGTCACGGTTCGGCTTTCATCACGATCTACGCCCACAACCGCAAGCTGCTGGTCAAACCCGGGCAGCGGGTCAAACAGGGGCAGAAGATCGCCGAAATGGGTGACAGCGATGCCAGCACCAACCAGCTGTATTTCGAGCTCAGGCGCGACGGCAAGCCGGTCGATCCCAGCGGCGTGCTACCTGCGCGCTAGCCGGCGCAGGCGGGCGATCCCTTACACTGTAGGGATGGTGGCCGGACTGTCGTTCGGCCTTGTCGGTTTTTTCTTCAGGATGTGTTTCATGCCGAGTTTTGACGTGGTTTCCGAGGTGGACAAGCACGAATTGACCAACGCGGTGGACCAGGCCAACCGGGAGCTTGCCACGCGCTTTGACTTCAAGGGCAGCAACGCCAAGTTCGAACTGGAAGGCTATGTGGTGACGCAGATCGCGCCCAGTGCTTTCCAGCTCAAGCAGATGCTGGACATTCTGCGTGCGCGCCTGTCGGCCCGTGGCATCGACGTGCGTTGCCTGGAAGAAGACAGCCCGCTGGAGAACCTGGGCGGGGCGCGCCAGAAGGTCACCATCAAGCAGGGTATCGAGCAGGCCATTTCCAAGAAGCTGATCGCGGCCATCAAAACCAGCAAGCTCAAGGTGGAAAGCCAGATCAACGGTGACAAGCTGCGTATCACCGGCAAGAAGCGCGATGATCTGCAAGCGGTGATGCAGTTGCTGCGCAAGACCGACGTCGATCTGCCGCTGCAGTTCGACAATTTTCGCGACTGATCTCGCGGCGGGGCCGGCAGGCGAGCAGGCGCTCGACCAGCTGGCGCAGCACCGCCGTGAGGGCGGCAGCCCGTTCGGGCTCGAAATGATAGGGTGGCGCTTCGGTCATGTAGGCCGACAGCGCCATTTCCAATTGCAGGGCGTGGTAGCCCTGCGCCGGTCGGCCATAGTGGCGGGTGATCCAGCCCCCCTTGAAGCGGCCATTGGTCACGGCGCTGAAGCCGGCGGCATCCTGCAGCACGGCGCTGGCCTGGGCCTGTAGATCCGGTGCGCAGCTGGCTCCATCAGCCGTGCCCAGGTTCAGGTCTGGCAGCTGGCCATCGAAGAAACGTCCGCAGCGGGAAATGATCGAGTGACCGTCCAGCAGGATGGCGTAGCCGTGCTGCGCATGCAGGCGCTGCAGCTCGGCGTCCAGACGCGCGTGATACGGGGTGAAATAGCGTTCGCGGCGCAGCGCCACCGATAGCACGGGCGCCTGGGCGGCGCTGTCGGCCCACACTGGTCCACCATCGAAACGGCTGGTGGGGCACAGCTCGGTGTTGGAGGCGCCTGGATACAGGGTGCCGCCTTGCGGGTCGCGGTTCAGGTCGATGACGTAGCGCGAGTGCGTGGCCGCCATCAGTGTCACGCCCAGGCTGCGGGCGAAATCATAGAGGCGGTCGACGTGCCAGTCGGTGTCGGGCACGCATTGTGCCTCGGGCAGCAGGTGGGCGCGCAGCTCGGGCGGCACCCAGGTGCCCACGTGAGGCAGGTTGATCAGAAGCGGGGCATCGCCTCGGGAAAGCGCATACAGAGCGGTCATGGATGGATCCTGGGTCACACGGAGCGGGTGATGCCGCCGTCGATGCGGATGTTCTGCCCGGTGATGTAGCGGGCGCCGTCGCCGACCAGATAGGCGATCAGGTCGGCCACTTCGCTGGCCTTGCCATAGCGTCCCAGTGGGATGCGGGCACGGCGGGTTTCTTTCTCGGGCAGGCTGTCGATGAAGCCCGGCAGGACGTTGTTCATGCGGATGTTCTGCGGCCCGTATTCATCGGCGAAGAGTTTGGTGAACGCCGCCAGTCCGGCGCGGAACACGCCCGAGGTCGGGAAATCGGCTTCCGGCTCAAACGTGGCGTAGGTCGAGATGTTGACGATGGCGCCGCCGCCGGCGGCCTGCATGATGGGGGTCACCAGACGCGTGATGCGCACCACGTTGAGCAGGTAGAACTCCATGCCGCGGCTCCAGTCGGCATCGCTCAGCGCCAACAGGCCGCCCTTGGGGCCGTGCCCGGCGCTGTTGACCACGGCATCGATGCGGCCCCAGCGGGCCATGGTTTCATCGACCAGGCGCGCCAGGTCCCCAGTATCCAGGTTGGAGCCGGTCACGCCCAGCCCGCCCAGTTCCTGGGCCAGTGCGGCGCCCTTGCCCGAAGACGAGAGAATGGCGACGTGATAGCCCTCGGCGGCGAGGCGGCGCGCGGCGGCCGCTCCCATGCCGCTGCCTGCGGCAGTAAGAAGCGCGACTTTCTGGTTTTGCATGGCGACTCCGTGTGCGAAGGGAATAGGACGATTTGAACAGCGCCCGGGCAGATGGGCAATGCCGCCTAGCGTTGGCGGGCGCTGGCAGTGATGCCCGCCGAGGCGGCCACGATGGCGGCCACGGCCAACCATTGCTGCAGGGTGAGTGTCTCGCCCAGGAAAAGCAGGCCGGAAAATACAGCGAACACGGGCTCCAGGCTCAGGAGCGTGCCGAAGGTGCGCGCCGGCAGATGACGCAGCACCACGATCTCCAGGGCGTAGGGCAGGGCGCTGGAAAATACCGCTACTGCGATGGCCCAGGGCAGCAGGGCTGGCGCGAACAGCGCCGCCGGACCGGCGTGGGCCAGCCCGAAGGGCAGCACGAACACGGTGGCGATGGCCGCAGCCAGCGCCAGCGGTCGGGCACCATGGCGCAGGGCCGCGCGTTGTCCGAACAGAATGTAGAGCGCCCAGCAGACCCCGGCGCCCAGGGCGCAGACCGCGCCCAGCGGATCCAGCGCAGCGGCGTTGCTGTCTTGCGGCAGCAGTGCCAGCAGCCCGACGCCGGCCAGGCCGATCCAGGCGAAGTCGCGCAGGCGGCGCGAGGTCAGCACGGCCACGGCGAAGGGGCCGGTGAACTCCAGCGCCACCGCCAAACCCAGCGGCACGGTACGCAGGGCCAGGTAGAACAGGAGATTCATACCGCCCAGCGTCAGGCCGTAGAGCACGATGTCACGCCAGCCGCGTGCATCCAGGCGCAGTCGCCAGGGCTGCAGAATGGGCAGCAGGATCAGGGTCGAAAACAGCAGCCTCAGCGCGGCCGTGCCCTGGGCGCCGACGGCGGGGAACAGGCTTTTTGCGAGGGCGGCGCCGGCCTGGATGGAGGCCATGGCGATCAGAAGCAGGAGAACGGGGTACAGCAGCGGACGGGACATGGGGGGCTGGCAGAAGGGCTGCCGCCGATTCTACGGCAAGCGTTTGCACGCCAGGCTGCCGGTCTGTGGCGGGCAGCCTGGCGGCAGGGGGTCAGGTCTGGCGAGCGAGACGCCAGAGCGAGGTGACTTCGCGCGAGCGCGCGCCATGCAGGGGATCCTGCTCGGCCTGCGCGCGTGGGTGTTGCGGGCGGGCGGTATGGCGCTGCACGACCCGCAGCCCGGCCTGCTCGATCCAGCGGGCCAAGTCGTCGGGGGCGCGCAGGCCGAGATGTTCGGCCAGGTCGGAAAGGATCAGCCAGCCCTCGCCGCCGGGCAGAAGATGCTGCGGCAGACCCTGCAGGAAGGCCCGCAGCATGCGGCTGTCGGGATCATAGAGGGCATGCTCGATGGGCGCGCCCGGCTTGGCCGGCAGCCAGGGGGGATTGCACACGATCACGGCGGCCTGCCCCGGGGGGAACAGGTCGGCGCGTTGCAGCGTGACGGCCGGCAGCAGGCCCAGACGTTGCAGGTTGTCGTGGGCGCAGGCGAGCGCACGGGCATCCAGATCGGTGGCGATCACGGGGTGTGCGCCACGCCGTGCCAGGATCGCTGCCAATACGCCGGTGCCGGTGCCGATGTCGAAAGCCGGTCCGGCCGGCAGCGGCGCCTGGGCGACCAGATCGAGGTATTCGCCCCGTACCGGCGAATACACGCCGTAGCGCGGGTGGATGTGCGCGCCGTCCAGCGCCCGGATGGCCACGCCCTTGCGCTGCCATTGTTCGGCCCCCAGCAGGCCTTGCAGTTCGCGCAGCGACAGCAGGCAGGGCGAATCTGCAGGCAGGCCGGCGGCGGCGCAAGCCTCGGCTACGAGCGGCGCGCGCCCCAGCTCGAGGCGGTAGCCGGGTTGCAGTTCGATCAACAGGCGCCCCAGCGTGCGGGCGCGTTGCGCCTGCCACATCCGGTGCTGGTGAAAGCGTTGTGGCAGCTCGTCGGGCAGGCGTGGCGGGCGCTTGTCCAGTCGGCGCGCCATGGCGCCCAGCAGCTGGCGCGCATTGTGGAAGTCGCCGTGCCACAACAGTGAGGTGCCTTCGCAGGCCAGGCGATAGGCGGTATCGGCCGATGTGCGGTCATCGATGCAGACAATGCGGCGTGGCGCCGGCGCGCCATTCTCGGATTGCCAGCGGGCCTGGCGGGCATGGCCGTCGTCATCGGTCCAGTGGACCAGGGTGGCGGCATCGGGAGCGGGGGCGGGAGCGGGAG
>JAEWJD010000191.1 GCA_023386765.1 Pseudomonadota bacterium
CCTGCAACCGGGTCGCTGGGCCTATATGTCGGCCTGCGCCGGCTGCCATGGCGCCGAAGGCAAGGGCATTCCCAACGTGGCCCCGGCGATGCTGGGCAACGCCATGCTGGCCATGGACAGCCCGGACAACCTCATCACCGTGGTGCTGCACGGCATCGAGACCCAGACCTTCCCCAACGGCCAACGCATGTACGCCATGCCCGGCTTTGCGGGGCGCCTGAGCAGCGAAGAGATCGCCTCCCTGGCAACGTGGGCCCGCGCCCAGTGGGGTGGCCAGAGCCAGCCGGTCAGCACCCGGCAGGTCGAGCAGCTGATGCCCGGCGCGAAGTAGGCGCCACCGGGGCGCGCGCCCGGCGTGCGCCCCGTTTCCTCTTCACACTGTGCCAGCCGCGCGCTTGCGACCTGCCAGCATCACCCCGGCGGCCAACAACTGGATCCCGATCCCCGCCACGAACAACGAGGCTGGCAGCCCCGCTGCCCCATCGGCGCCCGGCAGCACGCCAAAGAGCGCGGGCGCAAACGCATAAGTACCCTGGCCGATCGCCACGATCAGCGCCACCACGCGTGCCACATCCCCGGCAGCGAACTCCGACTGCGCAATCAGGGGGGGAATCGAGGTCGCATTGCCGATCCCGCCGCCGAGCAGCATCATGCCCAGCACGATCAAGGCGGGTTGCTGCCCATCCGACAGCAGCAACAGCGCCACGCCCACCGCCTGCACCAGGTAGCTGCCCGCCCCGGCTGCGCGCCGGCTCGCGCCCCGCTGCATGGCCCAGCTTGATGCGTAACGCCCCAGCATGGCACACAAGGTGGCCAGGCCCATCAGGGCGCCCATGCGCTGGGCACCGATGCTTGGCGCAAACAGATGAAAGCTGTGCGCCAGCAGGCCGATCTGCGCAAACAGCCCTATAGCCATGCCGGCGGCCAGCGTCACGAATGCCCGGTCGCGCCACAGCGCCCGCCCGGGCAAGGGGGCCCGCGCCGATGCGCTGGCCGCTCCGCGTGCCACCGAAGCCGGCGCGCCGCCATCGCGCTGCTGCCCCAGGCTGGCCGGGGTGTGCCCCAGCACGCGGCGCGCCACGAACAGCACCACCACGACCATCGTCAGGCCGACTGCCGCCGCCGCCCCAGGAAAACCCAGCGCACCGATCAGGACGACCCACAAGGGGGACATCACCACCCCGCCCATGCTGGCGCCGTTATAGGCCTTGCTGAGCGCCATGGGGCGTTGCCGGTCATACCAGGTGGCCACGATGGTATTGATGGCCACCGCCCCCATGCCCACCCAGCCGCAACCGGTCGCCAGCGCCGCCACAAAGAGCTGCCAGGGCTGGTCGGCCACTGCCCAGCCCCACACCCCCAGCGCGGCCAGCACGCTGCCCAGGACGGTGACAGCCGGCAGGCCCAGTCGGACATACAACCGGGGCAGATTGGCATTGACCAGCGCGCCGACCAGAAAATGCACGGTCACCGCCGCCGACACCAGGCTCAGCGCCCAGCCGCTACGGGCCGTCACCTGAGCCAGATAGATGGGCGGCCCGTAGAAGCCCACCCCCCATCCCAGCAAAGCCAGCACGAAAGCGGAGCGCGTCGCCCAGACGCCAAAAAAAGGGGGCCGCGCGACGGCCTCGGCAGACTTCATTGTTGAGCATCCTTGGGGCCGGGCCACGCCAGCCAGAAAGAAAAGGGGAACCCGCGGCATTGTGGCCCCCTCCCCGGCCCAATGCTACGTCACGGGCCGTAGCATGGACGCATGCCCCTTGCCATAATGACCCTCATCGACAGGAGCTCATCATGGTCAGCATCGCTGCCTTTGCCCATACAGCCTCCCTGCTTGGCGACCTGGCTCGCGCGAGCATGCTCACGGCGCTGATGGACGGACGCGCGCGCAGCGCCGCCGAACTGGCGCGCATCGCCGGTATAGCGCCCCAGACAGCCAGCGCACACCTGGCAGGCCTGGTCGAGGCCGGTCTGCTGTTGCGCGAACATCAGGGGCGTCATCGCTATCACCGCCTGGCCTCGCCCGCGGTCGCCCATCTGATCGAAAGCCTGATGGCCCTGTCCAGCGATCCCGACGCGCCCCGGCGCAAGCTGCCGCAGTGCGGTCCGCGCGACCCGGCGCTGCGCTATGCACGCACCTGCTATGACCACCTGGCCGGCGAAGTGGCCGTGGCCATCAGCGATCGGCTGATTGCGCTCGGCCACCTCGATCTGACCCATGACGGCGGCCTGCTCACCCCCGGCGGCGAACGCCTGCTGCGTGAACTGGGCGTCGATATCGACACCGCGCGGCACACCAGCCAGCGCCGCTCCGGGCGCGCTTTCTGCCGCCCGTGTCTGGACTGGAGTGAGCGCCGCCCCCATCTGGCCGGCGCGCTGGGCGCATCGCTGTTGCGTTGCGGCCTCGAAAAAGACTGGTTGCGCCGGCGCCCCGACAGCCGCGCCATCAGCCTGACGCCCACCGGACGCCAGGCCCTGCAGCAGGCTTTCGGCCTTGCCTTGCCGGACGGTTGAGCCAGCCCGGGGGATGGTGGATTTGTTCCCGAGGGACGATTTCCCTATAGTGTCGCCCTGTCTCCCGGCGTCAGCCTCCTGATGCCGCCCTCCCCGAACCCGGAATGCCACCATGACCTCGACCCCTTCCTCCAAAGCCATCGCCAGCCTGGACAGCGAGCCTAAAGTCGCCCTCTCGCACGCGCTGGGCGACATGGCCTTGAATGCAGCCCACATCGCCCTGTTCGCGATGCGCCAGAAGAACCCCGAAGAAACGTTGGGCGTGATGGACGACGTGGCGGACTCGGTGCTGCAGTACCTGGTCAAGGAACTTGGCTGGCCCGCCGACATGAAAGCCGACGCCAAGGCGCGCATGACGCAGACCCTGCAGATGGCCCTGGCTGTCTCCAAGGGCGCCAAGCGCTGACGCCAAGAGCGGCCCGACGGCCCGCCATGGGCCCGCCGATGCCTTGCAGCGAGTATGCTGTTGCTGCGGACGCCTCGTCCGCGGTCTGCGCCCGCCCCCGCAGGAATACGAAAAGGAGCCTAGCGTGATCACTCCCCAAGACCGCCACCATCTGGGCCGCTGCCTGGAACTGGCCCGCCTGGCGCTGGACCACGGCGACGAACCCTTCGGTTCCGTATTGGTCGGCCCCGATGGCACCGTGCTTTTCGAGGACCGCAACCGCATCGCGGGTGGCGACGCCACGCAACACCCCGAATTCGCCATCGCACGCTGGGCCGCCGAGCACCTGACGCCGACGCAACGCGCGGCCTGTACCGTGTACACCTCCGGCGAACACTGCCCCATGTGCTCGGCCGCCCATGGATGGGTCGGCCTGGGCCGTATCGTCTACGTCGCCTCGGCTGCCCAATATGCCCGCTGGATGCAGGAATGGGGTCAGTCCGCCGGCCCGGTCAAGCCCCTCTCGATCAACGAGGTCGCCCCCGATATCGCCGTGACCGGACCCGTCTCCGAATTCACCGAACAGATCAAGACGCTGCACCACCAGAGCCTGCAACGACGCTGAAATCCGGCGCCGACATCTGTCCGGCATCAAGCCATGCCGCAACGCCACTTCCCTCGCGCAGAGAGCCGGTTTATCCTGCTGAGAGTTAGGTTAATCACCCGCAGGCAGCCTGCATAATTGCCGCAACATTCGTTCTACGGAGCACAAAATTATGAAAAGAGCATTGGTGACAGCCGTCATATCATCCGGACTCCTGGTCCTGGCAGGTTGCCAGGGCATGGGCGGCCCGAAGGCCGAATCCGAATTCGACTGTATCGCCGGCACCGTTGGCGGTGCCGTGGTCGGCGGCCTGCTGGGCAGCATGGTCGGCGGCGGCACGGGCAAGACGATCGCCACCGTGGCGGGCGCTGGCGCCGGCAGCTATGCCGGTAACCGTATCGGCTGCAAATAAGAAGGAATGGCAACCATGAAAAAAACCCGCCTCGCCCTGGCACTGGCCCTGTCCCTGACCTTCGGCGCCGGTATCGCCCAGGCCCAGCCTGCCTCCAAGCCTTACTTTGACGAGCAGATCTACAACCAGATCGACACCAACAAAGACGGCAAGATCAGCCGCGAGGAGTATCGCGTCTTCATGGAAGATGCGTTCAACAAACTCAACGCCAGCAAAAGCGGCAAGCTGACCCGCCCCGAAACCGCCAAGGTCTTCACCGACCGCGAGTTCGACATCGTCGACACCAACAAGGATGGCGTCATCACGCGCGAAGAATTCATGACCACGGTCATGAACGACTTCGACCGCCAGGATCGCAACGGCGACGGCTATCTGATCCGTTAAGCACCCTGCGTCACCAGACCGCCTCTGACGAGGCGGTTTTTTTTCGCCCCTGCCAGGCCCAGGTGCCCGTGACCGCCGTGCGCCGCTCAGGCGTTGCGCGACCAGGGCGGCCCGGCCGCAAACACCTGCTCCATCCAGGCTTTGAAGGCCAGCACTTTCTGCGGCGGAAACTTGAGGCTGGGCCGCAGCAGGTAGATGGCCGAAGCCGTATCGAAGGTCCAATCGGCCAGCACGCGATGCAGCCGCCCCTCGTGCAGGTCCCGGGCCACCAACCAGTTACTCGATCCCAGGATGCCCAGGCCCAGGCGGGCTGCCTGCAGCAGCGCCTCGCCGTCATTGCTGATGAAGCTGCCCGGCTCGCGCACCACCTCGGTTTCATCACCGCGGGAAAAATGCAGCGCAGGATAGTTTTTCAAGGCACTGTGACCCAAGAGCCGATGCCCGGCCAGCGCCGACGGCCTGTCCGGCTCGCCATGGCGCGCCAGATAGGCCGGTGCGGCGCAGAGAATGCGCCGGTGGTCACAAAGACGGGTCGCCACCAGGCTGCTGTCGGGCAAGGCGCCGACACGGATGCAGACATCAAAGCCGCCCGCGATCACATCGACATAGGCGTCCGAATACTCGGCATCCACGGTGATGGCCGGATGGGCGTGGGCAAACTGCGCCACCGGTCCGGCCAGCCACAAGCGGCCCAGCGATCCTGGCAAGGCCAGGCGCAGTACCCCGCGCGCCTGGCTGGCATGCCGGCTCATTTCCTGTTCGGCATCCTCGAGGATCCGGGCCGCCTCTCGGACGCGCTCCAGATACATGAGGCCGGCCTCGGTCAGTTTGATGCGGCGGGTTGAACGGGCGATGAGGCGAATGCCCAGCCGTCCCTCCAGGGCCGCCATGCGCTTGGACATGATGGACGGATGGCGCCCCAGGCGCAATGCCGCCTCGGCAAAGGAGCCGGTTTCCGCGATGGCGATGAAAGCGGACAGCTCGTCCGAATGTTGATTTCCGAATACTGGCGAGATTTGCATACGCCCCCCTGCAGGGGAATATATCAAGCCTCCGGGCAGGAGCATGCATCACAGACCTGCACCGCGTGCAGCAATGGCGCAGGGCTTTCTTGCTAGATTGCCGTTTTCGCCGTCATGACGCCAGCGCGTCCGGCCCACCAAGGAAACGCCCATGCAGGTTGCATTCAAACAAGTTGACGTATTCACCGCGGTTCCCTATCAAGGCAACCCGGTCGCCGTGATCCTGGACGCCAGGGGCATGACGACCGAACAGATGCAGGCCATCGCAAGCTGGACCAACCTGTCGGAGACGACTTTCGTCCTGCCTGCGACCACACCCGGCGCCGATTATCAGCTACGGATTTTCACCCCCCGCTCGGAACTGCCCTTCGGAGGCCATCCCACCCTGGGCTCGGCGCATGCCTTGCTGGAAGCTGGCCTGTGCGAGGTGCGCGAGGGCAAGCTGGTGCAAGAATGCGGCGTCGGCCTGGTGACCCTGCATGTGCAGCAGGAAGGCGCTCAACGCACCCTCTACTTTGATCTGCCTGCGCCCGCTCACACGTCGCTTGAGGCCGAGGCACAGGCTCAGGTCCAGGCCGTGCTGGGTCTTCCGCAGGATAGCGTGCTGTCGGGCGGCATCGTCAACGTCGGCCCGGTGTTTATCGTGGTCCAGTTACCCGACGCGGCGCAGGTTCTGGCGCTGACCCCGGACATGCAGGCGCTCGCTGCCCTCAGCGTGCAACGCGGTGTACTCGGCATCGTGGCCTTTGGCGCCTACCCTGGCGACGGCCCGGCGACCCTCGAATCCCGCGCTTTTTTCCCGGCCGCCGGCATTCCGGAGGACCCGGTCTGCGGCAGTGGCAACGGCGCCATCGCCGCCTACATCCGGCATACCGGCCAGACCGCAACCTTTGGCGATCGCTACACCAGCAGCCAGGGCAGCCGTATTGGGCGCGCCGGCAGGCTGGCGCTGGTTTTCCTGGCCGATGGTGGGATCCGGGTCGGGGGACAATCCGTCACGTGTGTGGACGGGCAGATCCGCTTGCCCGGCTGACCCTGGCCAGGACTGCGCCTCAGCGCGGCTCGGTGCAGGGTGGCAAGGTCGACAACGGCGTGGTGTTGTCGGTCAGGCCGGCATGACTGCTCGGCAGGCCGTTCATGCTGGCGCTGCCGGTCAGGTCGACCACGTGCATGCGGCGCCCGCCATCGGACATATCGCGGCAGGTCCAACCTTTGGTGCCCTGCATGTCGGTGTCATTATCTTTCTGGATCTGGCGCAGCTTGGAAAGGGCGTCCTGCATCTCCAACATGGGGGCAGCACTGCCGCCGCCGGTGGCGGCGACCGACGCCGTGCCGCACAAGGCCAGCAGCAAACCCAAAACAATACGTTTCATGGAAATATGGCTTCCAGATTGAACCAACGGTAAGGGATATATTCTGCCGCCTGCACGAACAGGTCAAGCGCGGGTCGGCGGCAAGCGCCGACCCCGTGGCAGGATCAACCCTGCTGTTGCGCAGCCATGGCGCGCATCACGCGGGCGAACTCTTCCGCCCCGTTGTTCAGCATGCGCAGATAGCGCAAGAACAAACCGCTGGTCAGTTGAGGTTGCTGCGCCGTCAGCAGAAACTCGATCGTCGCGGCCATATTGGCGTTGTCGGGCGTGGCGTGGACCTTCACCCCCTTGCAGTGGCTGTTGACGAAAGAAATCGCCTGCAAGGCCCCAGCCAGCTCGGTGTCGTTCTCGATGGGCCAGAAATTGGGAAACAACAGGCGCACGAAATCCACATCGTCGGCGTCGGCGATCAGGATGTAGTTGCGGCCCTCGAACTTGAAGATCAGGTCAGACG
>JAEWJD010000391.1 GCA_023386765.1 Pseudomonadota bacterium
TCTATATCGAACGCCACAGCAACGACGATGTGCATCGGCTCTTCCAGGCGCAGCGCCTGCTGCATGCCCTGGCTGTGCTCGACGCCCGCGACCATCCGGTCGGCATCATCAACCGGCGCGATTTCCTGGAGCATTACGCCCGCCCCTATACCCGGGACCTGTTCGGCCGCAATCGCTGCGACACGTTCATGAACCCGGCGCCGGTACTCGTGGATATCGGCACCTGCATCGATCAACTCAGTCACGTGCTGACATCGGAAGACCAGCGTTACCTGGCCGACGGCTTCATCATCACCCGCAATGGACGCTACGACGGGTTGGGCACCGGCGAGGCGCTGGTGCGCTCGGTCACCGAGATCCGCCTGGAAGCGGCCCGCTACGCCAACCCATTGACCTCCCTGCCCGGCAACATCCCGATCAGCAAGCGTATTGCGCAACTGCTGGACCAGCCCGACGAATTCATCATCGGCTATGCCGACCTGAATAGTTTCAAGCCCTTCAACGATGTTTATGGTTATTGGCGCGGCGACGACATGATTCTGTTGTGTGCCGAGGCGATCCGGCGTCACTGCGATCCGCAGCGCGATTTCGTCGGCCATGTCGGCGGCGACGATTTCGTGATCGCCCTGCGCAGCGCCGATTGGCAGGCGCGCCTGTCGGCCAGCGTGGCCGAGTTCAATTCCCGCGCCATCGGCCTATATGACCAGCAGGCCCGCCAGGAAGGCGGCATCCACGCCGAAGACCGCTACGGCAGCCTGCGCTTCTTTCCTTTCGTCACCCTGGGCATCGGCGTGCTGAGGGTGCAGCCGGCTGCCCTCGCCGCCGAGGGCAGCCCGCGCGTGCTGCCCGAAGACATCGCCTCAGCGGCCGCCCACGTCAAGCGCCAGGTCAAGCAGCGCAACCTCGCGATGGTGGTGGAGCCCTACCTGCACCGACTCTGAGCGTACCGCCGGCACCTGCACCCTGAACACCGCCACGGCCTCGCGCAAGGCCTGCCCCTGCGCCTCCAGCATCTGGGCCGCGGCGGCAGTCTGTTCGGCCATGGCGGCATTCTCCTGCGTGTCTTGATCCACCTGTGCCACGGCCGCGTTCACGGCGGCGATGTCGGCCGCCTGCTGGGTGCTGGCCAGGAAAATCTCGCGCACCTGGCCCGTGACGCCCTCGACGGCCTGCACAATGCCGTCCATCATTTCGCCGGCCTGTGCCACGTGACGCGCCCCGGCCGCCACGCGCTCGTGCGAGGTGTCGATCAAGGTCTTGATTTCCTGGGCGGCCTGCGCACTGCGTTGCGCCAGCGAGCGCACTTCGGCCGCCACCACCGCAAAACCCTTGCCCTGCTCTCCGGCACGGGCCGCTTCCACCGCTGCATTGAGCGCCAGGATGTTCGTCTGAAAGGCGATGCTGTCGACCACCCCGACGATCTCGCCGATGCGTTGCGCCGAGGTCGAGATCGCCGCCATGCCGGTCACTGCCTGCTGCACCGCCGTGCCGCCGGCTCGGGCCAGCTGGGCACCTTGCCCGACCCGCTGATTGACTGTCTCGGCGTGCGTGGCCGTCGCCGTCACGGTGTCAGCCAGGCGCAGCATGCTGGCCGCCGTCTCTTGGAGAGCCGCAGCCTGCCGCTCGGCACGTCGCGACATTTCGGCGGCGCCGCTGGCGATTTCTTCGGCGCTCTCGTGCATGTGTTCGACGCCGCCACGGACACTTTGCACTGCCTCAGTCAAGCCGCCCTGCATGCGCGCCATGGCACGGTAAAGCACGCCGATCTCATTCGTGCCCCGCTGCTCGATGGCCTGTGTCAGATCGCCATCGGCGATACCCTCGAAGTGACGTCCGGCCGCACTCAAGGGCCGCAACACGGCACGCCGGAAACCCTGCCTGATCAGCAAGGCCAGCAAGGCCACCAGCAACAGCATCGCGAGCGCCCCCCAGGTCATGAGGTCCATCATCCGGGCGGCCTGGGCCAGTCGCGCTTGCCCCTGGGCACGGGCGTGGGTCTGGTAAGCCTCTACCGCCGCCACATAGGCATCCGTGGCTGCCGGCAGCACCCGTTCGACCAACTGGTTGGCTTGAATGCCATTCCAACCCTGGATGGCGGCTGCCAAAGGGACCAGGGCCTGCGGCGCCAACCCAGCATAGGCATGCAAGACCTGCTCGTAGCCTGAGCCGGCGTCATCGGGGTTGGCCGCCAGGCGCGCCTGGCTGTCCGCTGCCTGGGCAAGCAGGGCGCGCGCCCGTTGCAAGGCGTCATCGCGGCCTTCTTCCAGGCCGCCTTCCATCTGCGTCTTGGCATCGGTCAGTTGGGCGCGGGCCTGGAACAGGCGCGCCGTCGTGTCGCTCAGTGCGTTGGCGCGTTCGATATCCCCCCGCCCCAGCGCCTCGATATGCGCGCGGTTGATGCTCAAGGCTCCCAGCCCCGCTGCCGCACCCAGCGCGAACAGCACCACGAAGACGGCCATCGTGGCAGTCAGGGCCGTAGCGACCCGCAGATTTCCAGTCATGATTCCCTATCGGCAAACACCCCGCGAGATGCGGGCTCATGCCGAGGGATTATCCCGAGCGCTGGTAACAGTTTGTTTACATCCCGGCGCCGCCAAGGCACCGGCCGCATCTTCCACCAGGGTTTGCACCAGCGCCTGGGCGAACGCCGGCAGGGCCGCCAGGTCGCGCACGCAGATATGCAGCTGCCGCACGCTCCAGTCATCGGTCAGCGGCACCACCGCGATATCCTGGTTGCGCGCCTGGCGTAGCGCGACCGACTCGGGCACCACCCCCAGGCCGACGCCGCTGGCCACCATGCGGCAGGCTGCCTCGAAATTGCCGACCTCGATGCGAAAGCGGAAGGTACGCCCCAACGCGGCAGCCGCCTGCAGCAGAAAAGGATGAATCGCGCTCCACTCGGACAGCCCAACGAAGTCGTCATTGAGCGTTTCGGCAAAAGCCACCGTCTTGCGCGCCGCCAGCCGGTGGGCACTGGCCGCGACCAGCACCAGCCGGTCGCGCCGGTACGGGATGAACTGCAACTTGGGATCGGGTGCGCAGTCGGCCACCACACCGATATCGGCAGCCCCTTCGGCCACCGCCCGCACGATCAGGTAGCTCAGGCGCTCGCGCAGCTCGACATGCACGTCCGGAAAACGCGCCAGGTAGTGCGCCAGCACCGCCGGCATGAATTCGGTGCTGGCCGTGGTATTGGCCAGTACCCGCACATGCCCCTTCACGCCCTGGGCGAACTCCTGCATCCCGCCGCGCAGCTGCTCGACCTGCTGCAGCACCAGACGCGCATGGCGGGTCAGCGCCTGGCCGGCCGGCGTCAGCGTGACCCCCTGGTTATTGCGCCACAGCAACTGCGTGCCGAA
>JAEWJD010000423.1 GCA_023386765.1 Pseudomonadota bacterium
ACCGAGTTCATCATATTGAGGATCTCGGCGGCGGTGCGCACGCCACCCATCTTGCTGCGCTTGGCTCCCTGGCCGGCCAGGACGGAGTTCAGCACTTCGGTCAACTCGGACAGCGCCGCCGGCTGCACGCCACCGAAGGTCGCGATGCGCAGCATGACGTCGTTGCGCAGACGTTCCGAGAGCATGCCCAGCACACCGGCGGCACGGTCGCGCTCCAGGTGGACCAGGATGGTGGCGATGATCTGCGGGTGTTCCTCGCCGATCAGTTCGGCGACGGTATGGGCGTCGAGCCAATTCAGCGCGTCGATGCCGCTGCTGCCATCGCTGGCTTCCAGGATGTCCTCGATCAGGCCGGCGGCGCGGTCGCTGCCCAGCGCCTTGGTCAGCACGGTACGGATATAGTCATCCGAGCCCAGCGTGACTGCCATGAACTGATCGGCCTCCTGGCGGAACTCTTCCAGCACGTTGGCGACATCGCCGCGCGTGACCTGCTTGAGGGTCGCCATGGTGGCGCCGACCTGCTGCACCTCGCGGGCGGTGAGGTACTTGAAGACTTCGGCGGCTGCGTCCTCGCCCAGCGACATGAGCAGCACGGCGCTACGGGTCAGGCCGGTGAGGGCATTGCTTTCAGGTTTCATCGTTCGTCATCCAGGCACGCAGCACCATGGCCACGGCGCGCGGGTCCTTGGTGGCCATCTCACGGGCGCGTTGCAGGTTGTCTTCGTAGCGGTTGATCTCCTTGGCGCGGGCGCTGGCTTGTGCCTCGCGCTCGGCTTCCTGGCGGGCGATGGCGGCCAGTTCGGGATCTTCCTGCGGATAGAAGTGCTCGCTGACCATCGGGCGTACCTTGCGATAGACCCAGAACACGAGCAGCAGACCGAACACCCAGGCCAGCGCCGTCTTCACCATGTCGATCAGTTCAGGATCGCGCCACAGCGGCGTACTCGGCTGCACGTCGTTGAACTGGCTGTTGACCACGTTGAGCGAATCGCCGCGCGTGTCGGAGTAGCCCATGGCTTCGCGTACCAGATTGGTCAGTTTGTTCAGCTCGTCGGCTGGCAGGGCCTGCGGCTCACCGTCCTTGTTGGGCAGGTGATTGACCACCACGGCGACCGACAGCCGTTTGATCTGGCCGGTGGCCTGCTTCACATGGCTGATGGTGCGGTCCACTTCATAGTTGGTGGTCGCATCATGGCGCTCGGTGCCGGGGGCAGCATTGGCCTGGCCTGCTGCGTTCGCCTGGCCGGCGGTATTGCCTTGGCCGGCCGCCGGGGGCGTCGGGTTGGCGATCGGCGCCTGGGGGGCGGCGGGCGGCTGGTTGCTCAGCGCACCCGGCACGCCTACGGCCGGCGCCACGCCGACCTGGCGCGAGTTGCTGGTCTGCTGGCTGCGCACGGCGGCCTGGCCAGGTTCCTGGTTGGGGCGGTAGATTTCGGAGGTCTCTTCACGACGGGCGAAATCGACCTCGGCGCTGGCCTGGGCGTGGACATTGCCGGGGCCTACCAGCGGATTCAGGATGGTCAGAATGCGTTCGACCGTGCGTTGCTCGACCTCGCGCACAAAGCGCATCTGGTCGGCATCCATACCCATGCCTTCGCCGGCCGGTGCCGACAACAGGCGGCCGTTCTGGTCCACGATGGACACATTGTCCACATTCAGGTCCGGCACGCTGGAGGCCACCAGCCAGGCGATGGCCGACACCTGCGCGTCGGCCAGGCCGCGGCCCGGATAGAGATTGAGCAGCACCGAGGCGGTCGGTGGCTGGCGATCGCGCACGAACAGGGATTGGCGCGGCATCGCCAGGTGTACCCGGGCGCGCTGCACCGAATGCATGGCCTCGATGGAGCGCGCCAATTCGCCTTCCAGGCCGCGCTGGTAATTGATCTGCTCGGCGAACTGGCTGGCGCCGAAGCGCGCGTTGTCCATCAGCTCGAAGCCGACCGAGCCGCCGCGCGGCAGCCCCTGGGCGGCCAGCTGCATGCGCGCGTCATAGACCCGGTTGGCCGGCACCAGAATCGCGCCGCCATTGTCGCTGAACCGGTAGGGGACATTCATTTGCCCCAGCGCCGAGACGATGGCCCCGCCGTCGCGGTCTTCCAGATTGTAAAACAGCAATTTGTTGTCAGGCTCGCGGCCCCAGAGCGCCAGCGCCACGATGACCGCCACTACGGCGGCCGCAGCGCCCATGAGCACAGGTTTGGGCAGGGAACGCAGTTTTTCCAGGGCGGGAAACCTGGCCAGCAAAGACGAACTCACGGTGGCCTGCTGGTTCATTGGCGGCTCCCGCAGGCAACGCGGAGCGTGGAGTGAAGCGACATGGACGGGAAGGGCAAGTTACAGGTGCAACCAGCTTTGACTAGGGACGCTGGATTATGGCTGCGAGCCCGGCTGTCCCAATCGATGAACACAAGCGGTTTTCTGGCGTTATTTACGCGCCAGACTGCGGGGGCGGGCCTGGCGCTTGGCCGTCGGGCGTTGGCAAACGGCGAAGTGCGGCGGAATTTGCCTGCTATTGACGCCACTGCGGCCCTGTTGGCCCTGATAGGCTTGCCGCCATCGTGTGTGAATGAAGGCAAGGAACTGAACGCCATGACGCCAGCGGGTATTTCCGGCATCGAAAACATGTTGCAGCAAATGCGTGCGGTGGTGCGCGTGGCCCAGAATCAGGTCGCCAGTCCAGCCGACCTGGCACCGGCCTCCGGCGGGTTTGCAGCCGAGTTGCAAGGCGCGATCCGACGGGTCTCGCAGACACAGAATGCCGCGACTGCGCAGGCCAAGGCATTCGAGCTGGGTTCGCCCGACGTATCGCTCAATGATGTGATGATCGACCTTCAAAAGGCCAGCCTGGGGTTCCAGGCCACCGTGCAGGTCCGCAACCGTCTGGTCGCGGCCTACAAGGAAATCTCGTCGATGTCGATCTGACGGCGGCGCTTGCCGCCCGGGCTTCAGTGCGCCGGCGACAGGGGGGTGTCGCGCTGCAGCAGCGTCGGGAAATCGCTCACCATGGCCACGCTGTCGTCGGCAAAGTGCAGCACCAGCGGGCGCCCGGCCTCGAACAGCAGCTTGCCGCCATGCGCGGCATCGAGCACCAGGTTGATCGACAGCCTGCCGCCCAGCAACTGTACGCCGCTTGAGGTGGCGCTGGCCTGGAGCAGGTCTTCGGGGCGCCAGAAAAGGATGCGCGCTTGCGCGTCGGTCCCGAGCACGCGGATCGCCCATTCATGTCCCTGCCCATCGTTGGCGCGCGCGGTGTGAAAAGCGCTGGCGGCACTGCTCAGGGCGAGGTCGATTTCTTCCTGGTCGCGTAGCAATTCGGTATGCATCAGCGCTTGCGGATAACGGGAGGAGGGCATTACGGCCTCGTGGCAGAAGCCGTGGCGGACGCGGCGGCCTGCGCGTCCAGTTGATAGAGCCAGGCGAGCAACTGCGCCACAGCGGTATACAGCTGCGGCGGAATGTGTGAATCCAGATCGACCTGCATCAGCAACCCCACCAACTCCGGAGATTCATGGACATAGAGGCCGTGTTCCTGTGCGCTGCGCACGATGGCATCGGCCAGCTGGCCATAGCCCTTGGCAACCACGCGAGGCGCGGCGTCATTGGCATCGTAGCGCAAAGCGATCGCACTGGAGCGCGCAGCTTGCGGGAGATCGTCGGTACTCATGGATCCAGAAAGGAGTAGTCAGGTGCCAGGAAGGGGCGCGGCGCCTCGGCCTGCACGGTCAGGCTGCCGACCGCCAGGCCCGCCGCGTCCAGGCTCTGGCGCAGTGTGGGGGCATGGGCGTCCAGGACCACTGCGCTCTGCGGGGCAATCAACTGCAGCACGATTTCCTGGCCCGCCAGGGTCAGGCGCGCCTGGACCTCGCCCAGTTGCGGCAGGTGCAAGGTGAGACGGGTTGCCCAGTGGCTGTCGGGGTCCTCGGGAGCCTCGCCATAGGGGTCGCGGCGCACTTCCCATTCCATGTCCGCGCCCGGCCAGGGCTGGCCCTGCCACTGGATCACCTGGTTGGCGAGGATTTCCAGTTGCTGGCGCACCAAGGCATTGCTCTCGGGGTGCACGCCCGTTACCGGCGTGCCGGGCGGGGTGGGCGTCGTGTCAGGCTGGGTGGCCGTCGCTGACAGGGATACGGTACTCCCGCCAGGAGGCGGCAGTGCCGGCTGATCGCCGCGTGCCGTCGGTGCCGACGGGGCGGGCAGGGGCATCGGTGGCGGCTGGGGTAGCCTGGCCTGGGGTTCGGCGCGCAGCTTGTCCGGGGTGCGTTTGCCGAAGGCCAGGTCGCTCAGATGGGATTCGTAAAAAAGCCCGCTGGTTTCCAGATTCTGGCGCAGCGCCTGGGCAAAGTGCGGGGCGTCGGGGCGGGCCA
>JAEWJD010000047.1 GCA_023386765.1 Pseudomonadota bacterium
CCGACGGCAATGTCCTGCGGCTTGACCGTCACGGCATAGACCTCGGGACGCGCGAACTGCGTCCGTATCACTTCCAGGCTGGCCGCCTCACTGGCATGCGGCGGCCAACCGGCCAGCAGGCCGACCCGTTCGTCACGTGCGTAGTCATACAGGGCAGGGGCATCCGACTCGCGCCAGGGGCGCAGCACCAGACGATCCGTGGTCAGCATCGTTTCTCCTTCAACCGTTTGAACCAGGGTCAAGACCGATTGTAGGAATCCGGGCCCGTCTCCGGGAATGGCCAAAACGGAGCAGATCCGGTAGTTTTGACAACTCTGTAAAAATAAGATGGCCGGATTCTGGATTTACCCTGCCTAAATGGAAACTCATCATCCCCTACTGGAAACCGGCACGGAGGATTTCGCCAGCGGCAGCCTGCAGCTTGGCGCCAGCGCCGACCGCCCGCTGCTGCTGGCCTATGTCGTTGTGCTGGTCTGCCAGCGCGGCCACGCGCAATGGGAAATCAACCTGCGGCCCTATCGGATCCAGGCGCAGGATTGCCTGGTCCTGAGCGAAGACACGCTCGCGCTGGTGACGCAGGCCTCGGAGGACTTCACCTGCACCTACTTCCTGATGCATCGCGCCATTGCCGCCGAAGTCGCGGCCGCCCTGCCCAACAGCCTGTTTGCCTATCTGAGCCGGTCGCCCCTGTTGGACGCGAGCGCGCTTGAGGCGCCGTTTCTACAGGCCTGGCAAAGCCAGGCGCAATTGATGACGCAGCGCGATTCCCGCTATCGGCGGACCCTGCTCGTCAATCATCTGCAGAACCTCTTCCTCTGGCTCGCAGAGCATGCCGATGCACAGCAGCTGCGGGAACACCATGCCTTCAGCCGGCAAGAGACGCTGTGCTGGCGTTTCTGGGAAATGGTCGCGACGCACTGCAAACAGCATCGTACGGTCGCCTTCTACGCAGAACGCCTGCACATCACCCCCTACTACCTCTCGCAACTGACGCGCCGACACTTCAACGATGCCCCCAAGACGCTGATAGACCGGCAGGCCGTGCTGGAAATCAAGAAACAGCTGCTGCGCTCGACGCACTCGGTACAGCAGATCGCCCAGACGATGCACTTCACCGACGCCTCCTATCTCGCCAAATACTTCAGGCAGCACACCGGCCAGGGGCCGACCGAATACCGCAAGCGGCACGGCTGAAGACAGGCGCACGACGGCAGCGCGGCAGGCTGGGCATACCACAGGAAGAGGAGGGGAGCAGGACGGAAACCGTCAATAAGGCGCGGAATGGGCAAAAGCCGCTGATCCGCCGATCATTGCCGAAGGGACTCTGGCCCTTGGTCTGTGCTGGCGCGCCCGACAGGAATCGAACCTGTATCAAGAGCTTCGGAAACTCTCATTCTATCCATTGAACTACGGGCGCGCAGAATTGTTATTGTACCTGTTTTTGTGCACCGCGTTGAAGCCCGGATGCCCATGTTGCCTGGCCGTCAGGCCGATCCCTGCCATGCTGGCGGTCCGGCCTGCCTGCGACCGCCGGGCGGCAGCCACGTCTGTTTAAGCCATGTCCGAATTTCATCCTTCTTCTGACCCGTCCCGCCCGCCTGGCGCACCCGTGCGCTCAAACCGGCCTGCGGCAGTAGCGGCGTTTCTCGCCCCCATCGCGCTGCTGGCCGGGCTGCTCGCCTGGCTGGCCAGCGATGATGGCCCGCGCCATGATCCTGAGCGCCTCTCAGAGGCCGCCGTGCTGCAACGCATCGCACCGGTGGCGCGCCACGTCACGGCCTCCCAGGAACAGGGTGCCGAAACGCCCGAGGCGCCACCCGCTCCGGCAGCCGCCAACCCGGCCACCGGGACCGACGCGGCCCCCGGCACAGGCCAGAAACTCTATCAAAGCGTGTGTTTCGCCTGCCATGCCACCGGCGTGGCCGACGCACCCGTGCTGGGCGACCGCAAGGCCTGGGCGCCCTATCTGGCCACTGGCACCGAAGCGATGCTGCAGGCCGTGATGCAGGGCAAGGGGGCCATGCCGCCCAAGGGCGGCGCCGACGACGCCACCGAGCAGGACTTGCGCGCCGCCATCGACTACCTGACAGCAGCGGCGCGCTAGCCGGCTGGCCGCCGGAATCAGCCGGCCAGCAGCGACAAGCCGAGCTGCACGCGGCGCTGCAGCCACAGGCTGGGGCGATAGCGCGGATCGCCCGTCACGCGCTCCATGGTGCGCAGGATTTCCAGGATACGCGCTGCGCCCAGGGCGTCGCCCATGGCCAGCGGGCCCTTGGGATAGCCCAGGCCCAGCGTCACCGCGCGGTCGATATCCTCGGCCGTAGCGATCCGTTGCTGGGCGATGTCGCAGGCGATGTTGACGATGGTGGCGACAACACGCTGGGCCACGAAACCCGGCGAATCCTCGACCACGCTGACAGCCACGCCGTCCTGGGCAAACAGCGCATGGGCCGCATCGCGCCATTGCGCCTGGGTGGCCGGCGACGTCATGACGGTGCGGCGGCGGCTGGTGGCGAAGTCATGCAACACATCCAGGCCGACGCAGCGCTTGCCATCCAGCCCCTGTTCGGCCACGCAGGTCGAGACGTCGGCGCCCATGGGCGTGACCACCAGCAAGGCGTCGGCCGGAGCCGATCCGGTGTCGATCAGGTTGGCACCCAGCTGGCGCAGCAGCGCCACCGCACGCGCCTGGCCTTCGGCATGCGCCGGGCTGACCCAGACGCGCAGGCCTTCGGGCAGCGCCGGCACAGCCGGCTCGGCCGGGACGACCTTCTGGCCGTCGCGATAGACATAGAAACCCTCGCCGACCTTGCGGCCCAGCAGGCCGCCGGCCAGCCGCACGGTCGTGATGGGCGAAGGACGGAAACGCGGCTCGTCGAAAAACTGGCGGTAGATGGATTCCATCACCGGGTGCGAGACATCCAGCGCGGTCAGGTCCAGCAGCTCGAAGGGGCCCATGCGGAAACCGGCCTGCTCGCGCATGATGGCATCGATCTGCTCGAACGAGGCCACGGCTTCCTGCGCCACCTTCAACCCCTCGGTGTTCAGGCCGCGCCCGGCATGGTTGACGATGAAGCCCGGCATGTCCTTGGCGCGCACGGGCGTGTGGCCCATGCGGCGCGCCAGCACCGCGAGTCGGTCGCCCACCGCGGGATCGCTGCGCAGGCCGTCGATGACCTCGACCACCTTCATCAGCGGCACGGGGTTGAAGAAATGGTAGCCAGCCACGCGCTGCGGGCGCTGGCAAGCTGCGGCAATGGCAGTGATGGACAGCGACGACGTATTCGAGGCCAGGATGCAGTCCGGCCCGACAATGGCTTCCAGCGCGGCGAACAGGTCACGCTTGACGTCCAGGCGCTCGACGATGGCCTCGATCACCAGCTGGCAATCCGCCATGTCCTTGAGCGAGCCGGCCGGCACCAGACACTGCTGCGCGGCAGCCACGGCCTCGGCGGTGAGCTTGCCCTTCTGGAGCAGCTTGTCCCAGGTCTGGGCCAGGGCCTGCACCGCCGCCTGCACGGCCTCGGCGTTGTTGTCATACAGGCGCACCGTCACGCCCGCCTGCGCGGCGATCTGCGCGATGCCGCGCCCCATCGCGCCGGCGCCGATCACGCCCAGAATCTGGATGTCTGCCATTTGTCTTCTCCTGCGTTTCTGAAAAACGAATCTTGTCTCAAGCCTGGGCCAGCGCCTGGATGTCCGCCTCGGACATGCCAAGCCGCTCGCTCAGGATCTGGTGGGTATGCTCACCCAGCATCGGCGCGGGGCGCTGGTACTGCACCGGTGTGTCCGAGAACTTGAGCGGGCTGGCCGCAATCGGCACGGTGCCGCCCAGCGCGTGGGGCAGCTCGCGGCGCATCTCGCGCGCCAGCACCTGCGGATCCTCGTACACCTGGTCCAGGGTGTTGATCGGGCCGGCCGGCACGCCCGCGGCTTCCAGTGCCGCCAGCCAGCTGTCGCGCTCGCCAGCGGCCATGCACTCGGCCAGGATGGGCACCAGCGTATCGCGATTGCGCACGCGCTGCGGATTGGTGGAAAAACGTTCATCGGCAGCCAGCTCGGGGCGGCCGATGACGCGGCAGTAATTGCGGAACTGGCTGTCATTGCCGACCGCCACGATCAAATGGCCATCGGCAGCGGCGAACACCTGATAGGGCACCAGGTTCTGGTGCGCGTTGCCGGCACGGCGCGGCGCCACCCCGGAGGTCAGGTAGTTAAGGTTCTGGTTGGCCAGCATGGCCACCTGGCAGTCCAGCAGCGCCATGTCGATATGCTGGCCCAGGCCGCTGCGCCCGCGCTCGATGATGGCGGCCAGGATGCCGACGGTCGAGTACATGCCGGTCATCAGATCCGTGACGGCCACGCCGGCTTTCTGCGGCCCGCCGCCAGGCAGGTCATCGCGCTCGCCGGTGATGCTCATCAGGCCGCCCATGCCCTGAATCATGAAGTCATAGCCCGGCCGGCTGGCGTAGGGGCCGGTCTGGCCAAAGCCCGTGATCGAACAATAGATCAGACGCGGATTGATGGCCTTGAGGCTTTCATAGTCCAGGCCATACTTGCGCAGGCCGCCGACCTTGAAGTTCTCCACCACGATATCGCTCTGGCGCGCCAGTTCGCGCACCGCGTCGGCGCCACGTTCGGTGGCGATATCCAGGGCGACCGAGAATTTGTTCCGGTTGGCCGACAGATAGTAGGCCGCCTCGGAAGTGTTCTCGCCGGCGGCATTCTTCAGGTAAGGCGGCCCCCAGGCGCGCGTATCGTCGCCCGAGCCCGGACGTTCGATCTTGATGACTTCGGCGCCGAGATCGGCGAGGTTCTGCGTGCACCAGGGACCGGCAAGCACGCGGGTGAGATCCAGCACGCGAATGCCGGCCAGGGGAGCGTTACGTTGCGACATGGCAATAATGAAATCAGACTTCAGAGAGCTGGCATATTAGCCCCGGCATTGCCGGGGCGTTTCTCGTTTTAGGCAAGATCTTGTGCCGCCTCGGCACAAGATCACCCGGTTCAGCTGTGGGCCTTGAGCACTTCGCGTGCGATGACCAGTTGCTGGATCTGCGTGGTGCCTTCAAAGATGCGGAACAGACGCGCATCGCGGTAGAAGCGCTCCACCGGATACTCCGACATGTAGCCCGCGCCGCCGTGGATCTGTACCGCGCGATCGGCCACACGGCCCAGCATCTCGGTGGAGAACATCTTGGTGCAGGCGGCTTCCATGGTGGTGTTTTCGCCGCGGTCACGCTTGCGTGCCGCATCCATCACCATGCAGCGCGCCGCGTAGATCTCGGCCTGGCTGTCGGCCAGCATGGCCTGGATCAGCTGGAATTCGCTGATGGCCTGACCGAACTGCTTGCGCTCCAGCGCATACAGCGTGGCGTCGCGCAGCAGGCGCTCGGCCATGCCCACACACAGGGCGGAGATATGCAGACGCCCCTTGTCCAGCACGCGCATCGAAGTGCGGAAACCCGTACCTTCCTTCTCGCCGAGCAGCGCGCTGGCCGGCACGCGGCAGTTGTCGAACACCACGTCGCTGGTGAGTGCGCCGGCCTGGCCCATCTTCTTGTCGGGCTTGCCCAGGGTCAGACCCGGCGTGTTGGCCTCGACCAGGAAGCAGGAGATCGAATCGGCGCGGCGCTCGGGCGCGGTACGCGCCATCACCGAGAACAGCCCGGCGATGGGCGCATTGGTGATATAGCGCTTGGTGCCGTTGAGGATGTAGTGATCGCCGTCGCGCACGGCGGTGGTGCGGATCGACATGGCATCGGAGCCGGCATCCGGCTCGGTCAGCGCAAACGAGCCGATCAGCTCGCCGCTGGCCAGCTGCGGCAGGTACTTGGCGCGCTGGGCATCGGAACCGGCCAGCACGATAGACTGCGAACCGATGCCGATATTGGTGCCGGCCAGCGAACGGAAGGCCGGGGAAGTCTGGCCCAGCTCGAACACCACCTGCACTTCTTCTTCCATGTTCAGGCCCAGGCCGCCATGGTCGGAGCCGATCGACAGGCCGAACAGGCCCAGCTCACGCATCTCGTTGACGATCTCCTCGGGGATCACGCCGGTGTTGGCCAGCGCCTCTTCGGCGGGCACCAGGCGTTCGGTGACAAAGCGGCGCACCGCGTCCAGCAACAGGGTCAGGGTTTCTTGGTCCAGGGCCATGGGGTTTACCTCGGTTCAGTGGCAGGGCGGCACAGGCCGCCGGTGATCAGGTCGAAATAGTCTTGGGCAATAGCCTGAGCCGTCTGGCCCTGGCCGGGTTTGTACCAGCGCACCATCCAGTTGAGCAGCGACAGCACCGCACGGCCGGTGGCCGCCACATCGCGCTCGCGGAACACGCCCTGGGTCACGCCATCGCTCAGGATGCGCCGCAACAGCGCCTCATAACGATCGCGCAGCCGGGCCGCGTCGACCTGTTCGGGCAAGGCCATGCCGGAATAACCGATCAGCATGGTCACGAACTGGTCGTGGTGGGTTTCGAAATAGCTGGCATGCGCCAGCATGAACGCGCGCAGCTGCGCATCGGCGCGCTGCACGGAGTCGCTGGCATCGGTGACACGGGTAAGCAGGCCACCCAGCACCTCCAGGATGATGGCGTCATAGATTTCCTGCTTGGTGGCGTAATAGTGATAGATGGCCGCCTTGGATACACCAAGCGATGCCGCCAGGTCCGCAATCGAGCTGCCGTCGTAGCCGCTGCGCGCAAACAGGGCAGCGGCCGCGCCCAGGATGCGTTCCCGCGGGGCGGCCAGCGTGGGCGGACGCCCGGCGCGGCGGGCTGGAGTCGGAGTTGCAGACATGGCACTTTGCAAAAAGAAGGCACCGCAGGGGCGGCACCGGCATTGACAGCGATTTGCCGCCTGCCGTTAAATGGTCCGGATGAATTAATTACCGGCCATCCGGTAGGTAATTATAAACCTGCGTTTTATCTTCCTCAACATCGGAAATAGACAGCCATGACCGCCCCGTCCCACCCTCTGGTCGCCGACCTGTATCGCCAGATGCGCCTGCCGGTGATCTGCTCGCCCATGTTCATCGTCTCCAACCCGGAACTGGTGGTGGCGCAATGCACCAGCGGTGTGATGGGCGCCTTTCCGGCCCTCAACGCCCGCCCGCAGACGCTGCTGAGCGACTGGCTCGACCAGGTGCAGGGCGGCCTGGCCGCACACCGCGAAGCGCACCCTCAGGCGGTGATCACGCCGTTCGCGGTCAACCAGATCATCCACACATCCAATGACCGCCTGGACCAGGATCTGGCCGACTGTGCACGCCACCGCGTGCCCTACATCATCACCAGCCTGCGCGCGCCCGGCGACCTGGTCGACGAGATCCACGGCTGGGGTGGCAAGGTATTGCATGACGTGACCACCATCCGCCATGCCGAGAAGGCCCTGGAGGCAGGCGTGGACGGGCTGATCCTGGTGGCCGCCGGCGCGGGCGGGCACGCCGGCGCGCTGAGCCCCTTCGCGCTGCTGTCCGAGGTGCGCCGCTTCTATGACGGCCCGATTGCCCTGTCGGGTGCCATCGCCACCGGCGCCGGCGTGCTGGCCGCCCAGGCTATGGGCGCTGACTTCGCCTACATGGGCACGCGCTTCATCGCCAGCACCGAAGCCAATGCCAGCCCGGACTACAAAGCGGCACTGGTGGCTTCCAGCGCCGGCGATATCGTGTACACCCCGTTCTTTACCGGCATTCCCGGCAATTACCTGAAGTCCAGCATCGTGAACGCAGGGCTGGATCCGGCCAACCTGCCGGCGCCCAGCACCGGCTCTTCCAACTTCGGCAGCACGCGCGCCAAGCCCTGGAAGGACATCTGGGGGGCCGGCCAGGGCGTAGGCAGCATCGCCGCCGTGCGGCCGGCCGCCGAGATCGTCGAGCAATTGCACGCCGAGTACCGCAGCGCGCAGGCGCGCATGGCCGCCCGGGGTTTTGCATGAGCGCCCCGGTGCTGAGCACGCACGATGACGGCGTGCTGACACTGACCCTCAATCGGCCCCATTGCCGCAACGCCCTGGACAGCGCCAGCTACCTGGCCCTGGCCGAGGCCTTGCGCGCCGCACACGCCGACGCCGAGGTGGCCGCGGTCATCCTCACCGGTGCCGGCGAACACTTCACGGCCGGCAATGATCTGCGCGACTTCCAGGCCGGGCGGCCCGCCGGCGACAGCCCGGCGCTGGTCTTTCTGCGCGCGCTGATCGATTGCGATGCGCCGGTGCTGGCAGCCGTCGAGGGCTATGCCGTCGGCGTGGGCACCACCTTGCTGCAACACTGCGATTTCGTCTATGCCGGTGAAGGAGCGCGCCTGCGCCTGCCCTTCGTGGCGCTGGGCCTGTGCCCGGAAGGCGGCTCCAGCCAGTTGCTGGCCGGCATCGCCGGCACGCGTCGCGCCACCGAATGGCTGATGCTGGGCGACCTGATCGATGCCACGGCCGCCTGCCAGGCCGGCCTGGTCAGCGCGGTGACGGAAAACGGCCAAGCCCTCGCCACGGCACAGGACACCGCCCGCCGGCTGGCGGCCCAGCCGCGCCAGGCCTTGCGCACCACCAAGACCTTGTTGCGCGGGCCGGGCCGGGCTGAACTGCACGCCACGCTGGATCGCGAGGCGGAGCAATTCGTGCAGCGGCTGGCCAGCGAAGAGGCCCAGGCCGCCTTTGCGCGCTTTTTCAAGCGCGGCTGATCAAAACGGGGCGTCGGGCGCGAAGTTCGGCGCCCGGCGCTCACGCAGCGAACTCAGGCCTTCCCGCACATCGGGCCCGGAAAAACCCATGAACTCCAGCGCCAGCGAAGTATCGAAGGTTGGACCAGCCTGGCGCAGCCAGTTATTCAAGGCATATTTGGTCCAGCGGATGGCTGTCTGCGAACCACGCGCCAGGCGCAGCGCCACCTCGAAGGCACGCTCGACCAGTTCCGACTCCTCCACGCACAGCGACACCAGCCCGATACGCTCGGCCTCCTCGCCACTGACGGTTTCGCACAACAGCAGGTAGTACTTGGCCTTGGCCATACCGCACAACAGCGGCCAGACAATGGCGGCATGGTCGCCGGCCGCCACGCCCAGGCGGGTATGGCCATCGATGATGCGCGCATCGCGCGCGGCGATCGAGATATCGGCCAGCAACCCGGCCACCAGACCCGCCCCCACGGCCGCGCCGTGCATGGCCGACACCACCGGTTTGCTGCAGTTGATGATGTTGTAGACCAGGTCGCGCGCCTCGCGCCAGACACGTGAACGCACCTCGAAGCTGTCGGCCATGTCTTCGACCAGGTCCAGGTCGCCGCCGCCCGAGAAGCCCTTGCCCTCGCCACGGATCACCACCACGCGGGTCAGCGGATCGGTGTCAATGTCGCGCCAGATGTCGGCCAGCTCGCGGTGCATGCGGTGATCGGCCGTAGACAGTTTGCCGCTGGCGTCCTTGGCCCCCATGATCAGTTCCAGCACCCCTTCCGGGTGGCGCCGCAGCTTGAGGGATTGATAGCGCGCATAGTGCGCGAGCGTGTCGTCTTGGCTCATGTCGGTCTCCATCAGGCACGCCCAGGCGCGCGCCGTTTTGGGCCACTATAGTGGAAAGCCTTCTGCCGGAGTTTCCATGCCTGCCTCAAGCCCCACCCTGATCACGCCCAGCCAGTTTCCCGCGCTTTTCGCAGCGCGCGCCCCCGACAGCCACAAGGGCAGCTTCGGCACCCTGGGCGTGCTGGGCGGTGGCCCCGGCATGACCGGCGCGGCGCTGCTGGCCGCGCGGGCCGGACTGAGGCTGGGCGCCGGCAAGGTACTGGTGGGCCTGGCCCAGCAGCCCAGCCCCTGGCCTTGCGACCCGCTGCAACCGGAGCTGATGCTACGCGACGCGGACAGCCTGCTGGATGAGCCCCTGGCCTACACCGCCTGGACCGCCGGCTGCGGCCTCGGCGTTACCGATCACGCCGCCGGCCTGCTGACCCGGCTGCTGCGCCAGCGAGCCGGTGCGGCCCTGGTGCTGGACGCCGACGGCCTCAACCTGCTGGCCCGGGGCGTGCTGGCACCGGCCTGGGGCGAGGGCGTGGTCGTCCTGACCCCGCACCCCACCGAGGCGGCCCGCTTGCTGGCCTGCGATACCGCCCAGGTACAGGCCGACCGCCCGGCGGCGGCCCGAGCCCTGGCACAACGCTACCAGGCCTGGGTCGTACTCAAGGGGGCAGGCAGCCTGGTCTGCGCGCCCGATGGCGGTTGCCAGCGCAACCCTAGCGGCAATCCAGGCCTGGCCACGGCCGGCAGCGGCGACGTGCTGGCCGGCATGCTGGGAGCCCTGCTGGCCCAGCGTCTGCCCGCCGAACAGGCTGTACCGGCCGCCGTCTGGCTGCACGGCGCAGCCGCCGACGCCCTGGTGGCCCAGGGGGTGGGACCGATCGGCCTGACGGCCGGTGAGCTGGCCGACGCGGCCCGGCAATTGCGCAATCAATACAAGCAAGTCACTGATTTCTAATAAATACCGCCGGAAATTCGCAAATTTGCCACGTCTAGGGTTTTCCCTAGGATTGCTCTTGCTTTCGCCTAGGGTTTTCCCTATAATGGTTTCCACTGAGTAGAGAAACCGAGACCTGGAGAAAGCAATGTCTGATCTGACCCTGAACCACAATGCCCGCCTGACCGATTCCCTGGAGCGCGATCTGCTGCGCGGCGTGATGGAAGAACAATCCACCCTGCGCCCCGTCGCCGTCATCAAGCGCGTGGCCGGCAGCATCGGCCGCGGCGTGAATGGCTTCTTCGCCTTCATCGACGAAGTCAACGACGCCATGAACCAAGCGCGCGCCAAGAGCGCCCACTACACGGGTTCGCAGTGGTAATACCCGGCAGGGCCTGAACGGCCTGCCAACGGCAGCGGCAGTCCGGGTCTCTTACCCGTTGCCGCAACGACGCCCCGCCGCAAGCGGGGCGTTTTTCATGGCCGCGCCATGGACTCAGGGATAATCCTCAGTCTCATGGCGTATCCCGATGACAAGCCTCAATATTCGTGTGAAATAGCGGCAGATCACGTGGGATGTCTCGTTGACAGTCCCCCATTGGCTATCAATAATCCGAGCGGTAACCATTTGGAGTCCTCCAACATGAAGTCCCGCATTCTGATGGCCGCCCTGACGGCGGGGGCCGTGGCGCTGCCGGGCAGCGCCGCCCTGGCACAGTCGGTGAAGATCGCCCTGTCCTCCGAGCCGACTTCGGCCGACCCGCACTATCACAAGCAGACCCAGAACGACGCCTTCGCCGCCCACGTCTACAACTCGCTGGTGGGCCGTGACGCCGACATGAAGCTGCAGCCGTCGCTGGCGACGTCCTGGAAGAACCTGGACGACCTGACCTGGGAGTTCAAGCTGCGCGACGACGTGAAGTTCTCCAATGGCGAACCGTTCACCTCGGAAGACGTGCTGTTCACCATCTGCCGCACGCTGAACAACGAAACCAACGTATCGCAGTCGTACATGGACACGACCAAGCGCATCGCCGATGTGCAGACGCCGGATCCGTACACCGTCATCATCAAGACGGCCGCCCCGCTGCCGCTGCTGCCGGCCGAGTTCGCCCGCAGCCTGCCGATCATCTGGAACGGCATCACCGAGCACGGCAAGCTCACGTTCGACCCCAAGAACGGCTGCGGCGTGACGGGCAAGTGGCCCACGGTGGCCGACTTCAACAATGGCAAGTTCGCCATCGGCACCGGCCCCTACAAGCTGAAGTCGTACGTCAAGGGCACCGGCATCGAGCTGGAGCGCAATGACAACTACTGGGGCGAGAAGCCGCACTGGAAGGAAGTGAAGTTCGTGCCGGTGCCCAACGCGGGCCCGCGTCTGACCGGCCTGCTGTCGGGCGACTTCGACGTCATCGAGAACCCGGCCGCGCGCGACCTGCAGCGCATCAAGTCCAACCCCAAATTCGGCTATGTGGCCACGCCCTCGACCCGCCTGATCTTTTTCCAGCCGGACGTGGCGCGCAACCCCAGCC
>JAEWJD010000124.1 GCA_023386765.1 Pseudomonadota bacterium
GAACGGCGCGGTGCGACTGGGAATATTGATAGGAATATCATCGGCCACCGGCACGGGCTCGGAATCGAGCACCATGGGCAGGATGATCACGGCCGCCAGCACCAGGGCGATGGCTCCGGCCAGGCGACGCCTTGCACGGCCCCGCAACTGGGCCGCCTGAGCCTCGCTGGAGACCGACGGACGCGGCCGGGAAGGCGAGGATTCGGAGGCGGAATCTTTGCGTGTGAACAAACCCATGAAACTCACATCCTAGCGGCCAGGTCTGCGCGCAAGACCGGCGGTCGTTGCAGGCGTTCGGCTGCGGGCCAGACGGCGATTGCGTTCAAGCTCGGCGCCCCAGGGCCTGCAAAACGCCGGCCACCGTAAAAAAGGACCCGAACACCACGATTCTATCACCCTCACCGGCCTTTTCGCGGACAGCCGCAAGGGCCTGGGTTACATCCTCGTACTCATTGAAGGTCGGCGCGTCGGGACCTTGTGCGGCCTCGCCCAGCGCCTGCTGCACCCGTTCGCGCAACTGCGTCCCGGGCAGCCCGCGCGACCCCGGCAGCCCGGCGCAATACCAGTGGTCGATGCGCTTGCCGAGCTTGCCGACCACGCCCGCCAGGTCCTTGTCGTTGAGCATCCCGAAGACCGCATGGGTATAGGGGTGATAGCCCATGTTGTCGAGGTTCTGGGCGAGCACTGCGGCGGCATGCGGGTTGTGCGCCACGTCCAGGATGATCAGGGGTTGGCCTGGCAGGATCTGGAAACGGCCCGGCAAGGCCGCCTGCAACAGACCCAGCCGCACCGCTTGCTGCGGCACCGGCAGGCGCATGCGCACCGACTCCAGGGCCGCCAGTGCAGCCGAGGCGTTGAGCAACTGGTTGGCGCCACGCAGCGCCGGATAGCCCAGCGAATGGCGACGCGCCTCGCGCCCCCCATAGGCCCACTGCTGGCGGTCGCCGGAGTAGTTGAAATCACGACCGAACAGCCACAGGTCGGCGCCGATGGCGGCGGCGTGGTCCAGCAGGCTTTGCGGCGGCACCGGGTCGCTGCAGATGGCAGCGACGCCGGGGCGGAAGATATGGGCCTTTTCGAGGCCGATCTGCTCGCGGGTGTCGCCCAGGTAATCCTGGTGATCCAGGTCCACGCTGGTGACGATGGCGCAGTCGGCGTCAACGATGTTGACGGCGTCCAGCCGCCCGCCCAGCCCGACCTCCAGGATGACCGCATCCAGGGGCGACTGCGCGAACAGGCGCATGATGGCCAGCGTGGTGAACTCGAAATAGGTCAGACTGATATCGCCGCGCGCGGCCTCGACCGCCTGGAACTGGGTGATCAGGTCGGCGTCCGAGGCAATCTGGCCGTTGATCCGCGCCCGCTCGTTGAAATCGATCAGGTGCGGCGAGGTGTACAGACCCACCCGGTAGCCCGCCGCCTGCAGAATCGCTTCCAGCATGGCACAGGTGGAGCCCTTGCCGTTGGTGCCGCCGACCACGAAGGTCACGGCGTCGAGTTTGAGCGCAAGGCGCTCAGCCACTGCCTTGACACGATCCAGGCCCATGTCGATGGGCTTGGCATGCAGGGATTCCAGGTATTGCAGCCAATCGGCCAGGGTGGCCGAGGCATCGGGGCGAGAAAGCATGGCGACGACTAGAGTAAGACAACCGACATTTTAGCAGGCGCCCTCCGCCTGGCGGCCAAGTTCGCCGCACACCTAAAGTTTGGCGCGGCCCTGCCGTTATGTAGCGTGAGAATAGCCAGCCGCATCGCCTGATCCGCCTGCCTGGCCAGATCCCCTATGCCATCATCGCTTGCTGGAGTGAGCATGGAAATCAGTCCCATCCGTCCTGCCCTGCACGACGTCCCGGCGCCAGCCGCGCCGGCGCTGCCGCCCGATCCTGCCGCCCTGTCGACGCCGGCCGCCGCCGGTGCCAGCAGCCAGGGCGGCCACAACAATGCCTCGCCGGACCCGCGCTCCGGCGGGCAGCCCGCCTCATCCGATGCCGCGCTGGATGAAATCAACAGCCAGCTGCGCGCCTGGTCGACCGAACTGCAGTTCGAAATGGACCCGGAACTGCAGAAAATCGTGGTGTCGGTCCGTGACGCGGAAAGCGGCGAAGTGCTTCGCACCATCCCCTCCGACGCCGTCATCCGCATCGCCAAGATGATCGTGTCGATGCAAGGCAACGCCGTCAGCACGAGCGCCTGAGATGCCCAGGCCGGGTCGCACGGGCCTGAAAAGCCCGAACAAGCCCGACCTTATGCCCTTTCACGACGCTTCGCCGCAGTAAAGAATTTGACAAAATCGCATTCCCTGGAAGGAGTACCCCATGGCCACCATTTCGTCGCTCGGCTCGTCCGGCTTGCCGTTGCAAGAGACGCTCGACAAGCTGGAGAAGGCAGAGAACCGCCGCCTGCAACTGATTGCCAATCAGCAGGCCAGTCAGGAAACGCGGATTTCCGCCTTCGGCAAGGTCCAAGGTGCCGTCGAGGCCGTGCAGAAAGCCGCCGCCGACCTGGGGAAAATGGGCAGCTCCAGCACCCTGAGCACGACCGTCACGGGCGAGGGCCTGACCGCCTCGACCGACAACAAGGCGTCGGCCGGCAACTACACGGTCAAGGTGACCCAGCTGGCCATGGCGCAGTCGCTGCGCTCGGGCGCTTTCAGCAGCCGCACCGAAGACACCGGCACCGGCGGCACCCTGAACGTGACGATCGACGGCACGGTGAAGACCCTGGAGCTCGGCTCGGACACGTCGCTCAACGGCATTGCCAAGACCATCAATGGCGACAGCTCGCTGGGCCTGAGCGCGACCGTCATCAATGACGGCCAGGACAATTTCTATCTGATGCTGACGGCCAAGAGCGAAGGCGAAAAGGCCGCCGTCACCAAACTTGAGATCACCGGCAACAGCGACCTGGCCGACAAGCTGAATTTCACCGCCGGCAGCAGCGGCACCGGCATGCAGGAGCAGGTCAAGGCCAAGAACGCCGAGCTGACCATCAACGGCGTGGCCGTCATCAGCCAGTCGAACACGGTCACCCAGGCCATCGACGGCGTGACGCTGAACCTGAGCGCCGTGACGGCGGCAGACAGCCCGGGCAGCACGGTCAAGATCGCCATGGACCTGACCAAGGTCCACACGCTGACCCAGGCCTTCGTGAACGCCTATAACGCGCTGCAGGTGACGATCTCGGGCCTGACCGCCTTCGACGTGCAGAAGGAGAGCCAGAGCCCCCTGACCGGCGACGGCACGGTGCGCGGCATCCAGGCATCGGTGGCCGCCGCCCTGCGCGTGGCCGCGCCGGAAGGCGATATCCGCACCCTGACCGGGCTGGGCATCAGCATCGACCCGAACAATGGCCAGCTCAAGTTCGACAGCGAAAAGTTCAACAAGGTCGCCGCCGAGAGCATCACTGACGTGACGCGCGTGTTCGCGGGCCCGGATGGCCTGGCGGCCAAGATGAGCGAGGCCACCGCCAAGATCCTGGGCGCGGAAGGTTCGATCAAGAGCCGCACCACGGGCCTGGAAAAACAGCTCGCCTCGCTGGAGAAGCAGTACAAATCCACCGAGCAGCAGATCGCCGGCACCATGAGCCTTTACCGCACGCAGTTCGCCAAGCTGGATGCGCTGGTCGTCCAGATGAAGGGCACCAGCGAGTACCTGAATCAGCAGTTCGCCGCCCTGAACAACACCAAGAAGTAGCGATACGCCATCATGACCTACGCCATGCGCCGCCCCTCGGGCTATTCGGCCCGCTCGTACCAGGACATCGGCCTGGAGACCGAAGTGATGAGTGCCGCCCCCGAGCGCCTCATCACCCTGCTGTACCGGGGCGCGCGTGCCGCCATCGCGCAGGCGCGGCTGCACATGGAAGCCGGGCGAGTGCCCGAGCGCGGCCAGGCGATCGCCAAGGCGACCCGGATCGTTGACGAAGGCCTCAAGCAAGGGCTCAACCTGGAGGCGGGCGGGGAAATCGCCCGCAACCTCTCGGAACTCTACGATTTCATTACCCGCACGCTGCTCAAGGCAAATCTGCATGCCGATGCGGCGCAGCTGGACCTCGCCGATCAGTTGCTGCTCGAGCTGTCCTCGGCCTGGCAGACCTCAGTGGATCCGGTCATCCCGGACACGCCCACCTGACCGCCCTTTCCTTCCCCTTCGCCTCCGATTGCGAGATTTCCATGATGGCTCTCACGCAGCAAGTCCCTGTGCTCGACATTTACCAGGACATCGCCACGGCGACCGGCGACATGCTGGCTGCCGCCCGCGACGGCGACTGGAGCCGCGTGCTGCTGTACGGTCAGCAGTACGTCGAACGGGTCGAACAATTGCGCGCACTGGAACCGGGCCTGCCCCTGGATGATGCGTCACGCGCCATGAAGTACGACCTGCTGGTCCGTATTCTGGAAAATGACGCCGCCGTCCGAGACCTGGCCATGCCGCAACTGGCACGCCTGAGCGACCTGCTGGGCCGCATGAAGCGCCAGCACACGTTGCTGGCGACCTACGGCGGCACGGCAGGCGGCGCATGAGCGTCGGCCCGCCCGCACTGGGCAACGTCCTGGTACAACGCCTGGACGCCGTGCTGGGCACCACCATGGCCGCCCATGCCAACCTGGTCACGGGCGCGCGGCCGGACGCGGTCTCGCGCCCCGGCGAGGCTGCCCGGCCCGGCCAGAGCGAACACGCCACCCGCGGCCCACGCCAGGCCGACGCACAAGGCCTGCGCAGCGAACGGCAGGCTCCGGCCCTGGATGCCCGCAGCGCCGCGCTGCTGGCCAGCCGGCTGCTCGTCACCCGCCAGGACAGCACCGCCTCGGCCCCCACCACCCTGGGCGGCACGGCGCGCGTGATCCTCGCGTTGCTGGCGCAATATCCTGAGGCCGCCCCGCCCGCGCAGGGCCGTGCGCCGCTCTGGAGCCCAC
>JAEWJD010000187.1 GCA_023386765.1 Pseudomonadota bacterium
GGCCAGGATCAGGCGTTCTACAAGAAACTCGACTCTGCCGTGTTCCCGGGCGTACAGGGCGGGCCGCTGATGCACCAGATCGCGGCCAAGGCGATTGCTTTTCGCGAAGCCCTGCAGCCGGCGTTCAAGACCTACCAGCGGCAGGTGGTGACCAATGCTCGCGCGATGGCCGCCGTGATTCAGCAACGCGGCTATCGCATTGTCTCCGGCGGCACCGACAACCACCTGATGCTGATCGACCTGTCTGCGCAGCCCTATACCGGCAAGGAAGCGGACGCGGCACTGGCGGATGCCTACATCACGGCCAACAAGAACAGCGTGCCGAATGACCCGCGCTCGCCCTTTGTGACTTCGGGGCTGCGTATCGGCACGCCGGCCGTCACCACGCGGGGTTTCGGCGTCCCGGAATGCGAACAGCTGGCGGGCTGGTTGTGCGATGTGCTGGATGCGCTGGGCAGCGCCGATGCCCAGCGTCAGAGTGCCGTGCGGGATCAGGTGCGCGCGCAGGTCGTGGCGCTTTGCCGCCGCCATCCGGTCTACGGCTGAGACGGCTTGGGGCAGGTCCGATGCCGGAGCAGGCGCCGGAGCGCCGTCCGGTAGCCCGGCAGCAGGCCGCCCGCCTGGGGCCTGCTGCGCCGCCGAGGCGCCGGGAGTGAGTTTGTCCTGTGGCAGAATCGGCATTGGCCCCTGGCGTCAGCAGGCGTTGGTCGGGGCCTCTTTCTCGGGAGTGCTGCTTATGCGTGAGGATTTGCACCAGGCCAATCGCCGGTCATGGAACGCCGCTACGGTGGCGCACAACAGTCACAAAGGCGACCAGGCCGCTTTTTTCCTCGCTGGCGGCAGCACCCTGTTTCCGGAAGAGCGCCAGTTGCTGGGCGATATCGCGGGCCGCGAGCTGCTGCATCTACAGTGCAATGCCGGGCAGGACAGCCTGAGCCTGGCGCAGTCGGGCGCCCGGGTCACCGGCGTGGACATTTCCGACGAAGCTATCGCGTTTGCGCAGCAGCTCTCGCAAGACAGCGGCGTGCCGGCGACGTTCGAGCGTGCCGACGTGTATGCCTGGTTCGAACGGGCCCGGGCGCAGGGCCGGCAGTTCGATCTGGTGTTCTCCTCGTATGGCACGATTTGCTGGCTGTCCGACCTGGCAGGATGGGCGCACGGCATTGCGCAGGTGTTGCGGCCGGGCGGGCGATTCGTGTTCGTCGAGTACCACCCGGCGGGCCTGATTTTCGACCCGCAATGGCAGCCCCGCTACGATTATTTCAACCGCGAACCGCTGGCCGATGGCGGGGTCGGGGACTATGTGGCCGAGACCCTCCGCGATGTGGCCCCCGATGCTTGTGAAGCGGGCGTGAAGGATTTCGTGAACCCGCATCCTGCCTATGAGTTCACCTGGGGCTTGGGGCAGGTGGTCGGTGCCCTGCTTGGCGCCGGCCTGACGCTGGAACATCTGGAGGAATATCCCTATGCCAACGGCTGGCGTGGCTTTGACCGCATGCAGGTCCTCGATGGCCGGCGTTTCGCGCCGCCCGCGGACATGCCAGGTGTGCCGCTCATGTATGCCCTGGCAGCGCGCCGGTAGCGCGTCCCGCCCGGGCATGCTGGCCTGAGCATGGCCACGTTGGGCCTGCAGCCCCTTGCCTGCGCCTTGCCTGGCGTGGAGGCGGCCAGCGCGGATACCGCCTTTTCCTTCGCCCGTCACACCCATGACCAGTTTGGCGTAGGGGTGATCGATCGCGGCGCGCAACGTTCGGCCAGCGGCCGGGGGCGGGTCGAGGCTGGTCCCGGCTGCGTGATCACGGTCAATCCCGGCGAAGTGCACGACGGCGCATCCCTGGATGGGGCGCCACGTGCCTGGCGCATGCTGTACATCGATCCGGCGGTGGTGGCGGAATTGGCTGCTGAGCTGGCCCCGCAACGGCCGCTCAATGCCCTGGAGTTTCCCCTGCCGGTGTTGCAGGATGCGCGGGCGGCAGGCGGCTTCGATCGCGCCTTCCGGGCCTTGACGGGCGCAGGGGCTTCGGACCGTCTGGCGCAGGAGCAAGGCCTGTGGCAGTTGCTGGGCAGTCTGCTGGGCCGGCCGCTCCAGTCTGTTGGGTCAGTTCCGGCGGCCTTGCGTCATGCCCGCCAGTGTCTGGATGATTGCCCGCAAGATCCGCTCTCCCTGGCCATGCTGGCCGAGCAAGCCGGCCTGAGCCGGTTCCACTTCTTGCGTGTCTTCAGCCGTGCCACCGGACTGACGCCGCATGCCTATCTCTTGCAGCGCCGCGTTCAGCGCGCCCGCAGGCTGATCCGCCTGGGCCGCGGTTTGAGCGAGGCGGCGCAGGACAGCGGTTTTGCCGATCAAAGCCATATGACCCGCGTCTTTGTGCGCAGCTTCGGTGTGACGCCGGGGGTCTACGCCCAGGCCATGGGCCGTCGCAGGCGCTAGGGCGATCCTGGGCCAGGCGTGTCGCGGGGGCCGGACGGCACTGGCCTTTTGGAAGCGTCGGGGGAGGCTGCCAGGGGAGAGCCGTCACGGGCGGCCTGTGGCACGTTGCGCTGCGCCCGTTGCACGTCGCCCGTTGCACGCGCCAGCAATTTCTTTCAAGACGGGGTGGGGG
>JAEWJD010000203.1 GCA_023386765.1 Pseudomonadota bacterium
CTCACCATGCCCACGCCGGACAGCTGCGACAGGCGCTGGGTGATCCGGGTGTCGACCAGGTCGTGGACCTCGGGCAAGGGCAGGGTGTCGGAGGTCACGGCCAGCGTCAGGATGGGGACATCGGCCGGATTGACCTTGCGATAGACCGGCGGCGCGGGCAAATCGCCCGGCAACAGGGCGTCGCTGGCGCTGATGGCTGCCTGCACCTCCTGCTCGGCCACGCCCAGCGGCACGCTCAAGGCAAACTGCAGGGTGATCACCGAGACGCCGCTGCCGCTGGACGAACTCATCTGTCGCAGACCCGGGATCTGGCCCAGGCGGCGCTCCAGTGGGGCGGTGACGGCGCGCGCCATGACAGCGGGACTGGCGCCGGGATAGGCCGTCGAAATCTGGATGATGGGGTAGTCGACCTGAGGCAGGGCGGCGACCGGCAGCAGGCGCCAGGCCAGCAGGCCGGCCAGCAGCATCGCCACCATCAGGAAGCTGGTGGCGACAGGACGCAGGATGAAGGGGCGCGACAGGCTCATGACCGTTTACTCCTGGACCGCCAGCCGTTGCACGGCGCGGCCTTCGTCCAGGCGGTCCACGCCTTCGACCACCACTTGCTCCCCGACCTCCAGTCCCTCGATGACGCTGACGCGTGCGGCACTGATGGGGCCCAGCACGATATTGCGGCGCCGGGCCTTGAGCGTATCGTCGATCACGTAGACATAAGGGCCCTCGGCCCCATACTGCACGGCTGCCGCCGGCATGGTGGGCGCCCGATCGGCCGCCGGCAGGGCCAGGCGCACGTTGACGAACTGATACGGAAACAGGGCACCGTCCGTATTGTCAAAACCTGCGCGCAGCGACACGCTGCCACTTTGCAGGCCGATGCGGTTGTCCAGCGCGTGCAGCGCGCCCTGGGCCAACAGGTGGCGCTCATCGGCATCCCAGACCTCCACGCGTAGCGGCGTACCGGCCGCCTGGGCGGCGCGCAGGACGGGCAGGCGATCCTGGGGCAGACTGAAAAGCACAGAAATCGGCGCCATCTGGACCAGGGTCGCGAGACCACCGGCATCTGCGGCGCGTAACTGGTTGCCGGCGTCGATGCGCCGCAGGCCGATGCGTCCCGGCATCGGCGCCACGATCCGGGTCTGTTCCAGTTGGCGTTGCGCGTCATCCACGCCGGCCGCATCGCTCTGGCGCGCACCCCGGTAATGCGCCACGGTGGCGCGCGCGGTATCGAGGGCCTGGCCGGCGACCGAATCCTTGCGTGCCAGCGCCTCCAGCCGGCGCAGGTCGGCCTCGGCGTTGTCCAGTTTGGCCTGCGTCTGGGCCAAGCGGCCCTCGGCGGCGCGCAGGGCATGCTGATAGGGGCGGGGGTCGATCTCGGCCAGCAATTGCCCGGCCTGCACGGTCTGCCCTTCCTGGAAGTGCAGGCGTTGCAGCTCGCCATCGACCTGTGCGCGCAGCACCACCTCGGACAGCGGCCTGACCGTACCCAGGGCATGCAGCCGGATCGGCAGCGGGGTCGCCTGGACCCTTGCGACCTCGACCGGGATGCCTTTGCGCGCAGGCGGTGTCGGGGCGACCGCCGCCTCGCGACCCGGCCAACGGTAATAGGCTAGGGCGATCAGAAGAAAAACAAGCAAGGCCACCACCCACGCCCGCCGGGCGCGCCATGGGCCGGCGAAAGAGGGCGGAGCCATTTGCGCTGACAACACACTGAAATAAAGACAGGCCGTATTCTATCTAAATATAAATGCGAGTCATTATTGTCCTTGCTTGCAGCCAGGTTGACTGCCGGCTTGCCCGGCGGATCGCCGTCAGGCCGCTGCGCAGGCCGGCACGGATTGCACCTCGGTGCAACGCTGGCACAACCCCTCCAACCCTCCCGCCGTCGGTCGATGGCGGCGGCAGCAGGGGCAGGCGGGCAGGGTAGTGCGATGCCATTGCACAGCTGGCTGTCCCTGGCCGCCCGCCTGCTGCCATTGCGCCAGGCCCAACACCTCCAGCAGGCCGCTGTGCCGGGGCATGGCCTCGCGGGCCAAGCGCATCTCGACCTGGGCCGCCGCCTTGAGCCCGGCATCGCGGTGTTGCTCGACCCACCGATGCAGATCGCGCTTGAGGGCCAGCACGGCGTCGTAGTCGGCCAGCAGATCAGCGTCGTCTTCCCGCTCGGGCAGGGCGACTTCGTCCAGGGTAGCCAGCAATACACTTTCGCCTGTTTCCAGAGCGGCCCGGCGTAGATACTGGAAAACCTCTTCGCAGGAAAATGCCATCACCGGGGTCAGCAAGCGCACCAGCAGGCGCGCGGTGAGGTAGAGCACGGCCTGTACCTGGCGGCGGCGCGGCGCTTGCGGGGCGTTGCAGTAAAGCGCGTCCTTGACGGCCGGGAAATAATCCCCGGAGACATGTTCCGCATGCCGCAGCAAGGCGGTGACCGCCGCCGGGTAATCGTGCCGGTTGGCCGCGGCGCAGACTTCATCGCGCAAACGGCGCAGCAACACCACCTGCACGCGATCCAGGTCATGTTCCAGCGCCACCGGATGGGCGTCAGCATCCTGCAGATTCTGCAGGCAGAAGCGCAGGGTGTTGCGCAGCTTGCGCAAACGTTCCCGGGCCAGCGCCAGCGATTCAGGTGAAAAGCGCAACTCACGGGTGTAGTCCTGCTGCAGGGTCCACAGCCGCAACACATCCGGGCTGAGGGCCTGCAGCAAGCGCTCCAGCGGCTGGTAATTCTTGCTCGATTTGGAGAATTTCTCGCCCTGTCCGTCGACCACGAAGCCGTGGGTGACGACTTCTCGGTAGGGGGCCTCGCCATGCAAGGCCACCGACGTCAGCAAGGAGGACTGGAACCAGCCCCGATGCTGGTCTGCGCCTTCCAGGTAGACGTCAGCGGCACGACCGTAGCGCTGGCGCAGCACCTGCTGGTGGGTCACGCCGCTGTCGAACCAGACATCGAGGGTGGGGCGCAACCCCTCGCTTTGCCAGGCCTGGACGCCTTCTTGCGGCACCCGTGCCGCCAGGCGCAGATCCTGCGGTTGCTCGGGATCCACCAGCGGCGTGCCCCACAGGCGGCGTCGCGACACGCACCAGGCACTGCGGCCGTCGAGCATGCTGCTCAAGCGCTCGCGTCCGCTGTCCGGTACGAACCGCACGCTTTCAAGCGCCTGGCGAGCCGGCCCGCGTAGGCCGTCGAGCTCCAGAAACCATTCTTCGGACGCACGGAAGAACACCGGCGTCTTGTGGCGCCAGCAATGCGGGTAGTCGTGCTCCAGCGTCTCCAGTGAGACGACCAGGGGTTCGACCTGCTGCAGCACGTGGTCGCGAGCCTGGGCCAGATCCATGCCCTGCAGGCCCGGCCAGACAAAACGCCCGGCTTCATCCAGGTATTGCTCAACCGGCAGACCGTACTGCTCGCAGACACGGAAGTCATCGGTGCCAAAGGCCGGCGCCATGTGCACCAGGCCGGTGCCGGCGCGGCTGACGAAATCAGCGGGCAGCACCGGCACGCGCCGCTGCGTGTAGGGGCTCAGCACGGTCAGGCCGGAGAGCTCGAAGTCCGGCAGTTGGGCGTCATCGCTCTCCTGCCGCAGCCGCACCCGCCGTTGATGGCCTTGCTGCACGACGACATAGCGCAGCGCCGGGTTGTAGGCCACGGCTTTGTTGGCCGGCAAGGTGTAGGGCGTGGTGGTCCAGACCTCCAGAAACAGTCCTGCCTGGCCGACGACCGGAAACAGCAACACCAGACTGTCGCCCTGGCGGCGGCGGTACTCCACCTCGGCTTCGGCCAGCGACGACGCGCAGGCCGGACACCAGTGCACCGGGCGCAGCCGTTTCACGCGCCCGGGCATCTGGAGGAACAGATCGGCGGCACCCGCCTCGAAGGCCGGATCCATGGTCAGGTAGGGGTGCTCCCAGTCGGCCGCCACGCCCAGTTCGCGGAACTGGGTGGTCTGCAGGGCAACCTGCGACTGCGCATAGTGCCGGCAAGCCTGCAGAAAGGCCGGCGCGTTGCTGCGGTCATGCCCCTGGCGTTCGACCTCCAGTTCCACGGGCAAGCCATGGCAGTCGAAGCCCGGGACATAAGGCGCGAAATAGCCTTGCAGCCGCTTGAACTTGACCAGGCTGTCTTTCAGGCCCTTGTTGACGGCATGGCCCAGGTGCAGGGCGCCATTCGCATAGGGTGGGCCATCGTGCAGCAGAAACAGCGGGCGCCCGCCCGGGGCACGGTGCAGGCCATTGACCACGGCGGGACTGGACCAGCGCGACAGGTAGGCGCTTTTGTCGGCGTGGGTCGTATTAAGCGGCAGGTCATGCTTGAAAAGATTGAGCTTGTACATGGTTCTCGGGTCCAGAAATGCAAAAAGGGCAGCGTGTCGTACGCTGCCCTTGGGGGGTGAGTGGCGAAGGTGGGGCTAGCTGCCCAACGTAATTCGCCCCCGACGCCCATTGGCAGCGGAGGAGCGAATAATCACGATCGACAGGAATCTGGACACGATGGAACGCCGTGGTGTGAATGAAATCCGGGTTAACGCTAGCACGGCATTGCGCAAGCACGCAAGCGCGGCGCCGATCGGTGACGGCGGCGGCCAGCGTGCAGCCGGGCGCTGGCATATGCCTGGAGAGGATATGCATATGGCATAGAAGTCGTTCGGGAAACCGACCCCTTTTATTACGATCGGAGTCCTTTTCCCCTTCTTATAGATTCGTTGGTTCTTATGAAAAAGCGCGGTTTTCTGCTGAAGCTCCTGGTTGCCGCCTCGGCGCTGGCCTTTTCCTCCTCCGGCGCCTGGGCCCAGGACAAGGTGGTCCGTCTTGGCGTGACGCCCGGCCCCCATGCGCAGATCGCCGAAGCCGCCAAGCAGGCGGCTGCCAAGCAAGGGCTGACCATCCAGGTGATCGAATTCAGCGATTTCATCCAGCCCAATTCGGCCCTGGTGGCAGGCGACCTGGAGGCCAATGCCTATCAGCACCACCCCTATTTGAACCAGCAGGTCACCGATCGCGGCTACAAGCTGGTGGCGGCCGCCAATACCGTGATTCTGCCGATCGGCTTGTATTCCAAGCGGGTCAAGGCGCTGGACCAGCTGCCCGATGGCGCGATCATTGGCGTACCCAATGACCCCACCAACGGTGGGCGCGCGCTGCTGTTGTTGCAGGCGCATGGCCTGATCAAGCTGCGTCCGGAAGCCGGCATCAAGGCCACCCCGCTGGATGTGGTGGAGAATCCCCGCAAGTTCAAGCTCAAGGAGCTGGACGCCGCCCAGCTGGTGCATGCCCTGGATGACCTGGACGCGGCCATCATCAACACCAGCTATGCCCTGGCCGCCAAACTCAACCCGACGCGCGATGCCATTGCGCGCGAGTCCGCCGAATCGCCCTATACCAATCTGATCGCCGTGCGCGCGATCGACAAGGATCAGCCCTGGGTTGCGCAACTGGTCCGGGCCTACCAGTCGGAAGACGTGCGCCAGTTCATCGAGCAGCAGTTCCAGGGCTCCATCATCCCTGCCTATTGAATCCCTGGGCCGGTCCGGCCTGATCGCGGAGTCCCTCCCATGAGTGGAAATATTGTTTTGCAGCGCGAGGCGCAGGTCGCCACGCTGTTGATCGACAACCCGGCCAAGCGCAATGCCATCAGCCAGCGCATGTGGGTGCAACTGGCCGAGCATCTGGACGCGCTGACCGCCGACCCGGCGTTGCGCTGCATCGTATTGCGTGGCGCGGGCGAGCTGGCCTTTGGCAGCGGCGCGGACATCGACGAGTTCGAGACCTTGCGCGCCAGCAAGGCGCAGGGGATTGCCTTTGCCAGCCAGGCGCACCGCGCCATGCAGGCCTTGCGTTTGAGCCCCGTGCCGACGGTGGCGGCGATCCGTGGAGCCTGCGTGGGCGGCGGCCTGGAAATCGCGGCCTGCTGCGACCTGCGCATCGCCAGCGACGATGCCCGCTTTGGTATCCCCATCGCGCGTCTGGGCGGCGTGCTCGCCTATCCCGAACTGGAGGCCCTGCTGGCCGCAGCCGGTCCGCAGGTGGCGCTGGAGCTGTTGCTGGAAGGGCGCTTGCTCTCGGCGGCCGATGCCTATGTCAAAGGCCTGGTGACGCGCGTGGTGCCCGTGGCGGACTGGGAGGCGGAAATCACCGCCAGCGTGGCACGTATCGCGGGGCTGGCGCCCTTGTCGGCGCGCTGGCACAAGCAGTTCATCCGCCGGTTGCAGGCCCAGGCCGCGCCCTTGACGCCGGCCGAGCAGGAGGAGGGCTACGCCTGCTTCGATACCCAGGATTTTGTCGAAGGCTACCGCGCCTTCCTCGATAAGCGCCAACCCGAATTCCACGGAAAGTAAAGCAGATGCAAACCAATCATTCCCCCGAACGGGCCCGCTGGCCGGCCTGAAGGTCATCGAACTGACCAATGTGATGGCCGGACCGGTGGCCGGCCTCATGCTGGCCGACATGGGCGCCGACGTCATCAAGGTGGAGCGCCTGCCCGGCGGCGACGATACGCGCCGCGCCACGCCGCCCGAGATCAACGGCGAGTCCTGCGCCTTCATGATCGTCAACCGCAACAAGCGCGGTATTGCCGTCAACCTCAAGAAGGCCGAAGGCGTGGAGGTGGTGCGCCGCCTGATCGCCCATGCCGACGTGGTGTTGGAGAATTTCCGCCCGGGCACCATGGAGAAACTGGGCCTGGACTATGCTTCGCTGAAGGCGGCCAACCCGGCCATCATCTATTGCAAGATCACCGGTTTCGGCCTGACCGGTCCTTACGCCAAGCGCGCCGGCTACGACCTGATCGCACAGGGTATGTCCGGCATCATGAGCCTGACCGGCGAGGGCCCGGGCCGCCCGCCCGTGAAGGTGGGCGTGCCCATCGGCGATATTTCGGCGGGCATCCTGGCCTCCAACGGCGTGCTGGCCGCCTATATCGAGCGCCTGCGTACCGGCCAGGGCCAGTACCTGGATACCTCGCTGTATGAGGCGTCGATGATCTTCACCTATTGGCAGGCCGCGATGGCTTTCGCGACCGGCGAGTCGGCCGGCCCCATGGGATCGGCCCATCCGGTGGCGGCCCCTTACCAGGCGATCCCCACCCAGGACGGCTGGGTCAATATCGGTGCGGTCAGCCAGGCCACCTGGGAAAAACTGACCCAGGCCATCGGATTGCCTGGCCTGGTCACCGATGAGCGCTTTTCGTCCAACGGCGCGCGGATGCAGAACCGCGATGTGCTGATTGGCATCATCTCCGAGGCCCTCAGCGGGCATGGCACGGACTACTGGGTCGAACGCTTCGAAGCCGCTGGTGTGCCGGCCGGGCCGGTGCGCAAGATGCGGGAAATGCTGGACGACCCGCAGACCCGGGCACGCGATATGGTCATCACGGTCGATCACCCGGTTGCCGGCGAGGTCCAGGCGCTGGGCCTGCCGGTCAAGTTCTCGCACGGCAACGGCGTGACCCGCCGGGGCGCGCCGCTGTATGGCGAGCATACCCGCGAGGTGCTCAATGAGATCGGCTACTCGGACAAGGACATCGCCGCGCTCGCCGGGATCGAAGCCGTGGCCCTGAAGGCCTGAACGTTGCGCCGGGCAGCCTGTGCTGCCCGGTGAACGTTACCAGTTGGGCGGGCGTTTTTCCACGAAGGCAAGCATGCCTTCGCGCGCCTCGTCCAGCGCGGTCACATTGCAGAACGCCTCCACGGCCGCCGCCACATTGCGACGGTAGTCGCCATCATTGGCATAGACAAAGGCGCGCCGTCCGCGGGCCAGCACTCCCGGCGGCTTGGCGGCCAGGACCTGTGCCAGCTCGCGTGCCTGCGCGAGCGCCTGGCCGCTATCGCATACGCGTGACACCAGGCCCAGCGCCTCGGCTTGCGACGCATCGAAAATACGGCCGGTAAAGAGCAGGTCAAAGGCACGATGCTTGCCGACGATGGCGGGCAGGTGCGCATAGTGGATGGCGGGCAGGACACCGACATCCACCTCCGGGTAGCCGAAAGTGGCGTCCCGGTCGCACACCAACATGTCGCAGGAAATCGCCAGCGTCATTCCGCCACCGCGCACGGCGCCACTGACCGCGGCGATCGACGGCTTGTTCAGCCGGAACTGGGTGTCATAAAGCTGGATGTACAGCCGGCTCAATAGCGCATGCACGCCGGCAGGCGGGCTGGCCAGCAGTTTCTTGATATCCAGTCCGGCGCAGAAGCGCCCCGGCAGGTCGCTGGCAAGGATGATGGCCCGCGCGGCGGGATCGGCACCAGCCCGCTCCAGGGCCGCGATCAAGGCATCCAGCACGGGGATGTCCAGCGCATTGACCGGAGCATGGTTGAGGTGGATCTCGGCCACCCCGTCACGGACTTCATAGCGGATCGGACTCATGCCGATGGCTCCTCGATGATGCCCTGGGCAAGCAGGGCTGTGATTTCTTCGGCGCTGAAACCGCTTTCGGCCAGTACCGCCCGGCTGTGCTCGCCCAGCAAGGGCGCCGGCCGGCGCGCCTGGCGGGTCTGGCGGCCGAAGCGCACGGGCAGGCCGACGCTGCGGACTTCACCCAGCACCGGATGCTGGCTCTCGACCAGGATCCCGCGTGCCGCCACCTGGGGATGGGCCAGGGCCTGATCCAGCGTGTGGATTGCCGAGCAGGCCACGCCTGCGGGTTTGAGCAGATCCAGCCACTGCTGCACGCGACGGCGTGACATGCATTGCTGGACTTGTGCCACGGTGGCGTCGAAATTGCGCACGCGGGCGGCATTGGTGGCGTAGTCGGGATGATCGACCAGCGCCTCCAAGCCGGCCACCGCGCAGAAGCGCCGCCATTGTGCGTCGTTGCCCACTCCCAGCATCAGCGGTCCGTCGCTGGCCTCGAATGCCTGATAGGGGCACATGGCCGGATGCCCGGTCCCCATGCGCTGCGGGATTTTCCCGCTGCGCCAATAGTTCTGGGCCATATAGGACATCAATCCCAGGGAGGTATCGAGCAAGGACACGTCCAGATACTGCCCTTGACCGGTGCGCTCGCGCTCGAGCAGGGCTGCCAGGATGCCGCTCAAGGCAAAGGAACCGGTACCCAGGTCCACTGGCGAGAAGCTGGCCCGGGCAAAGTTGCCGCCCGGGTCGCCCATGGTGCTGATCATGCCGCTGAAGGCCTGCAGCATCACGTCATAGCCCGGCTCCTCGCCCATTGGACCCTCGCGTCCGTAACCGGAAATCTCGCAATAGATCAGGCGCGGATTCAGGCCGCGCAAGGTGGCCTCGTCGACCTCGAGGCGGGCGGCGGTGCCGCCGCCGAAACCCTGCAGCACCACGTCGGCCTCGGCCGCCAGGCGATGGACCACCGCGCGGCCGGCTGCTTGCTTGAGATCGACCGCCAGGCTGCGCTTGTTGTGGTTGACCGCCAGGAAGGTGGCGGACTGCCCGGACTGCTGGGGCAGCCAGGCGCGCGTATCGTCGCCCTGGCCAACCGGCTCGATCTTGATCACTTCGGCGCCGAGTTCGCCGAGATATTGCCCGCAGAGCGGGCCGGCCAGGACCTTGCTCAGGTCCAGGACGCGTATGCCTTTCAAGGGAGTCATCGTGCTACCGGCTGCTGGATTTTTCATTACTCGGGTTTCAGGCCGATGGCCTGGGCCGCATCGACCCAGGACGCCGTTTCCTTTTGCATGAAGGCGTCCAGATCGGCCGGGGCCACGCTCAGCGCTTCGGCGCCGCGCTCTTGCATGGCCGCGCGGAAGCCCTCGCTGGCGACCACTTTGGCGATGGCCTCGCGCAGTTTTCCGACCGTTTCGGGCGGCGTGCCCGCCGGCGCCTGCAACGAGAACCAGAACTTCAGATCGACGGCGGGATAGCCGGCTTCTTTGAGCGTGGGCACCTCGGGCAGCAGCGGCGAACGCTCCGCCGAGGTGATGGCCAGGGCTTTCAGCCGGCCGCTCTGGATCTGACCGAGGCTGGTGGTCATGCTGTCAAACAGGAAGTCGACCTGACCGCCCAGCACATCGGTCATGGCGTTGGAGCTGCCTTTGTAAGGCACGCTGACGGCCTTGAAACCCGCCATTTTCTGCAACAGCGCGCCATAGACGTGCGGCGAACTGCCGGGGCCGAAGTTGGCGTAGCTCAGGGCCTGCGGTGCGCGATTGCCCTGGGCGACCAGTTCTTTCAGATCGGCGACCGGGTTTTTCTGCGGATTGACGACCAGCACATTCGGCATCGCCCCGGTAATGCCCACCGTGACGAAATCCTGGCTGGGCGCCATCTTGGCGCTGGGGTACATCAGCGGATTGATGGCCTGCATACCGACCGTGTTGTGCAGCAGCGTATAACCATCGTGCGGGGTATTGAGCACGCTCTGGTAGCCCACGTTGCCGCTCGCGCCGGGTTTGTTCTGGATGATTACGGGTTGGCCCAGCTCCTTGCCCAGCGGCTCGGCGACCAGGCGGGCGATGAAGTCCGTGGGACCGCCGGCGGAGAAGGGCACAAGCAGGGTGATGGGGCGGTCGGGCCAACCGGCTGCCGAGGCCGGGCCGGATAGCAGCAGGGCGGTCGTGGCGGCCCAGAGAACGTGGCGACGGAACATGTGATCTCCTGAGTATCGGTATGTTGTGGCGGGATTATGGAGAGCTTGCCCTTATATTTGAAATACATATACTTGATGCAAGCCATAACATTAAAGTGATAGCTAAAGGGGCAACATGACCATCAGCGTGCGTGCCATGCAGTGCTTCGTGGCGGTGTGCTCCTGCGGCTCGATCAGCGCGGCGGCCGCACGCCTGCATCTGGCGCAACCGGCGCTCAGCCTGGTAATGCGCAATCTGGAAGAGGAGATGGGCGTCACCCTGTTGCAGCGCTCCTCGCGCGGGGTCACGCCGACGGCCGCCGGCCTGCGGATGCTGGCGCATGCCCGCGAAATCCTCGGCCGCATCGAGGCTGCGCGCCACGATGTGCGCGATGATCAGAGCGTGCCGCGCGGCACCGTCGCCCTGGCGATGTCGATGTCGATCGCCCGGTTGCTGACGGTACCGCTGCTGCAGTTCAGCCTGGCGCAGTGGCCCGGCGTGTATATCAAGATCATCGAGGCCAGCACCGGGTACATCCCTGGTTTTGTCAGTTCCGGCCATGTCGATCTGGGTCTGACCTTTGGCGACGAGGGTGGGGTGGACCTGCAATTCGAGCCGGTGGTCGAGGAAGAACTCGTTCTGGTTTCACCGCCAGGCACGCCGATTGACCCGGCGGTGTGGGTCGATGGCAAACCCGGGGTCACGGTCGCCCAGTTGGCAGACCTGCCCATGGTGCTGCCGGGCGAACCGCATAGCCTGCGGCGCCTGCTGGAGCGCTATCAACAGCACCAGAACTTGCGTTTCCAGGTGATTGCCGAGGCGAACGCGATCGCACAACTCGTTCACCTGGCTGCCGCCGGGCTGGCGCACACCATCGTTTCCCACGCCTCCTGCCGCCAGGAGGCGGAGCGGGGCGAGGTGGTGGTGCGGCGGATCGGCCCGCAAGGCTTGCGCCGGCCAGTGTTCCTGTGTTCGTCGAGCACCGTGCCCAGTTCCATCGCCACGCGGGCGGTGGCAGAGAAGGTCAAGACGCTGCTGCAGACTCACTGAGGGCGCTGAAAAACAAGATTATGGCGAATGATAATCCGTGATTTTCAGGTAGTTAGGGACGAAATCTGCAGTCAATTCTCTCTTCGGCGACCTGTCCGGCGGTGTGCGTGCTGGGGCGGCGAAACGGCAGGATGGGTGTCCGGCGCGGCCCGGCAGTGTGTTTGCGACGACTGCGATAAATCACTTGAAGCTATCCGTCTAAGCATTTGAAAATAGGGTGAAATCAGCTATTAGGATGGCCGGGTTGTCGGGCCCCAAGCTTAGGAACCAGGCGAAAGGGCTTGCTTGTGTCGTTGGCAAGCACTCCTGAGAAATCGCTTGATATTGCTGCCTTATCTCATTGATATATCGGCAATCAGAGTCTGCTTGACTCGAGTCGCCGGCTAGGCTGGACGGTGCTGGACCCGGCGGATTCGCGCCGCCCCTGGATAGCGCCTCAGCCGCGTCAAGTAACACTGCCGGACGGCCAGGCGCGAGATGCGCGGCGGGGACCGCGTGGTCGCAGGCTGGCAGGAGCGTGCGCCGGCATCGAGGCAAGACCCTTGGCCAGCCCGGCAAGGGCGGCCAGAAGGTGCGAAACCCGGGGGCTCCCGGAACCGGCAGACGAGAGGTCCTTGGCTACTTCGTATTTATCACTTTACATAATATACATTATGCGTATTTTGATCAGGTTCAGGCCAAGCCCTGGCAGGCCGCTGGATCAAGGATGCAAGGTGTCTTCCCGGCGCTGCTGTGCCCATGGATCGGCGGGCGCGAGATGGCCAGCCGAGGTGGTCCGTCCGGGTTTGTTCGGCGTTCGCCTGCAGCGTCGTGTGCCGGCCGGCGTATGGACGTGCATGGACGGTGCCGCTTGCCGCCTCGCGCCGCCGTTATGCCATCGGCCGGCGCTGTTGGCGGAATAGCAGAAAGGTCGAGGCCAGGTGAAACCGTACGGCAGCGTGGGTGCAACGCGGATCACCGGCGCGTACGGCGGCGATGATTTCGCGGTGTTGCTCGACACTACGCAGCATGTCTTCGGTGCTATAGAAGTAGAACGAACCGATGATGATGGGCATGTCCAGCAGCCCTTCGACCATAGCGCGCACGCGTGCGCTCTGGCCTGCGTTGAGCAAGGCATGATGGAACAGGTTGTTGTAGTGCTGGACCTGGGCGGCGCGGTCTTCGGCATTGGCCTGTACGGCGGCCAGCATCTGGTTGTTGATGCGCTCCATTTCGTCGATCTGCTCGGCGCTGGCATGCAAGGCAGCCGATTCGGCCGCGAACGGTTCCAGCAACAGGCGCAGCTCGAAGACTTCGTTGATATCGCGTTCGTGCCAACCCAGCACCAGGGCACCCCGGCGGCCTTCGCGCTTGACCAGGCCGTCCGTTTCCAGGCGGTCGATGGCAGCGCGCACGGGCGTGCGGCTGACGGAGAATTCCGCGGCGATCGGCTCCTCGCGCAGACGCTCGCCGGGCACATAGGCGCCTGCCATGAGGCGGCGTCGCAATTCACCGTAGACGTAATCCTGCGTACTGGCCATCTTGCCCTGTTTCCCCTGCTTGGTCGTCTGAAGATATCGGAGCGCCATACTGCCGCCCTGCTCTGTCTTGTGCAAGCCTCAATGCCGCCCCTCCGGGCCTAGGCGGGGCGATGGCGCCACCGGGGGTCCCGTCCGTGGTGGCGCCATCTGCCCTGCCCGGCCCATCCCGGGCGGCATTGAGTACCGCTACCTCAGGCGCGTGCAGCCTGCAGGCGCTCCAGGTAACGCGGCCACACCTGCGGATTGAGCAGGCGCGCGGGCCGCTCGCCGCGAAGCATGGCGCCCAGCTGGCGCGCCGAGCCTTCGGCGACTTTGCGGCGGCCCTCGTGGGTCACGCCGCCGGTGTGATACGCGGCCACGACATCGGCACGCGCCAGCAGGCCGTGGTCGGCGGGCGGCGGCTCCACCGTCCAGACGTCCAGCCCGGCCCCATGGAGGTGGCCAGACGTCAGCGCTGCCAGCAAGGCGGCCTCGTCATGGATGCCGCCGCGCGCGGTCGACAAAAACAGCGCGCCCGGCTTCATGCGCGCAAATGCCCGGGAATCGAAGCTGCCGCGCGTCTCGCCATTGAGCGGGCAATGGAGGCTGACGATATCGGCACGTGCCAGCAAGCTGTCGAAATCGACCGGCTCGGCGCCGCGCGCACGGATCTCGGCATCGCTGAGCAGCGGATCGAAGGCCAGCACCTGCAGCCCGAAGGCGGGCGCGATGCGTGCCACCCGCTGCCCGATCTCGCCGATGCCCACCAGCCCAAGCACCCTGCCCTCGATCTCGCGGCCCATGAGTGCTTCGCGACTGACCGATTGGCCGCCGCGCAGGGCCGCGCCGCTGGCGTCCAGCCGCTTGACCAGCGACAGCAGCAAGGCGTAGGTCATTTCGGCCACCGAGGCGGCATTGGCCCCGGCCTGGTTGACCACTGCGACGCCTGCCTCGGTGCAGGCAGCCACGTCGACCGTGTCATAGCCCGCGCCACCCGAAGAGACGCACAACAATTGCGGGCAGGCCGCCAGCAATTCGGCACCCACCCACCAGTCGCGCGGCACTTCGTCCTTGGCGGCGCTGACGTGGTAGGCCTGCGCAGCAGCCAGGCCGGCCGCCGTGCGGGCATCGCCCGCCAGGGCGGGCAGCACGTTCAGTGACAGGCCCGGCTCGGCCTGGACGAGCCGGTCAAAGACCGGGTCGATCCAGAGATCCAGGCGTGCGATCTGCATCACGCTCATTCAGCCACCCCGCCGCAGCCGAGCTGGCGCAGGCGGGCGTCGACCCAGCCGGTGTCCAGGCAGCCGTCGGCGATCTGCTGCATCATGACGGCCTCGGCCTGCTGCTTGGCCTGGGTGGCGGCATAGACGGCCTCCACCTGCTCGTAGCCGACCGCCAACAGGCCGTCGGCGTCACCCAGCACCAGGTCGCCCGGCGCGATGGTCATGCCGTCGATGGCGATGTCGACGTTGATTTCGCCCGGGCCGTCCTTGTAGGGGCCGCGGTGCGTGACGCCGGCGGCGAACACGGGAAAGCTGCCGGCGCGGATTTCGGCGCTGTCGCGGATGGCGCCGTTGATCACCAGCCCGCCCAGCCCGCGCGACATGGCATAGCGGGTCATGATCTCGCCGATGATGGCGTTGGTGAGATCGCCGCCGGCATCGACCACGATGATGTCGCCCGGCTGGGCCAGATCAAGGGCTTTGTGCACCAGCAGGTTGTCACCCGGGCGGGTACGCACCGTGAGCGCCGGGCCGGCCATCGGCGTGCCATCGTGCATGGGGCGCAGGCGCGCGCCGCCGGCCAGCATGCGCGACATGGTGTCGCTGACGTTGGCGACCGGCAGGCCGCGAAACTGGGCCACGGTCTGCGGGGAGACGGCGCGGCTGCGTGCATGGATATGAAAACCGATCATTGCTGCTCCTGATGCCAGGTCGGGTTATTGCTTGGGAATGCCGGCGGCCTCGACCACCTTGCCGTAGGCGTCGTGGTCCTGACGATGCTGCTTGGCCAGGTCTTCGGGCGTGCCCGTCATCATGCTGTAGCCAGCGGTTTCGAGTTTCTTGATCAGTTCGGGATCGGCTTGCACCTTGCGCAGGGTGCCGTTGAGTTCGGCGATGACCTCATCGGGCGTACCGGCCGGCGCCATCAGGCCCCACCAGATCGGCTGGTTGATGGTCGGCAGGCCCTGCTCGGCGAAGGTCGGCACGTCCGGCAGTGCGGGCGAGCGTTCCTGGGATACCACGGCCAGGGCGCGCACCTTGCCGCCGCGGATCTGCGGCAGCAACGAGGCGACCGAGCCGACGTACATGTCGATACGGCCGCTGGCCAGATCGGGGTAGGCCTGTGCCCAGCCGCGATACGGCACGTGCATCAGTTCGATGTCCGACGCCTTGCGCCATTGGTAGCCGGTCAGGTCGCCCGTGCCCCCGATGCCGGGGATGCCCAGCGAGATCTGGTTGGGTTCGGCCTTGGCGGCCTTGACCACGTCATCGACGCTCTGGAACTTGGATTCGGGCAGCACCACGAACACGCTGGGCGACAGCGCGACCGGGCCGACCGGCTTGAAGTCCTTGAAGGTGTCGTAGCTCAGTTTGCTGTAGAGCCAGGGGTTGAGCACGATGTTATCGGTCTGGGCCATCACCAGGGTGTGGCCGTCGGGCTTGGCGCGCGAAGTCGCATCCAGCGCCAGGTTGCCGCCGGCGCCCGGCTTGTTCTCGACCACGATGTTCCAGCCGGCGCTCTCGCCCATGGCGCCGCCCACCATGCGGGTCAGCGTGTCGGTGCCGCCGCCCGGGGGAAACGGCGAGATGATGGTCACGGGCTGCTTGCCCAGTTCGGCGGCGCCGGCACTCAGGCACCCCAGCGTCAGTAGCAATGCGGAAAAAGTCTTCAGTCGCTTCATGTCGTCCTCACACGGATCTATCTGGAAAAATACGGACCGGCGTAGTCACGCCGGCCGGCGGGTTCAGGCCCGTTGCGCGGCCAGCGGCGCAAGCCAGCCCAGACGGTCTTCGACCGTATCGGGCGGCGTGGCGGCCTGGCGTTGCTGGTCGGCCAGCAGGCCGTCACGGGTTCGGGCAAATAGTTGGGCCACACCATCGAGCACCAGCGGCTGCAGTCCGGCCTCGATCAGTTGGTCGCGGGATTCGTTCACTTCGGCCAGGCGGCGTCCGGCATGCAGCACGTGCGAGCGCACGAAGGCATCCATGAAGCGGGTTAAAGGGATCTGGTCGATATCGGCCAGCACCTCATAGAGGGCGCCCCGCAGGCCCATCGCTTCGGCCGCCACCAGGCATTCGACAGCCAGGCTTTCCATTCCCTTGGTCATGATGCTGCGCAGCAGCTTCAGGCGCACGGCATCGCCGGGCTGGCCACTGATCTCGCGCGCCGGCGCGCCGATGTCGGCGGCCAGCTGCAGCACCTGCCCTGCCCCTTCGCCCACGCACATCAACGGCGTGGCTTCGGCCAGCAAAGCGATCGCGCCCATGATAGCGACATCGGTGAAACCCAGGCCGGCTGCGCGCGCCGAGACCGACGCGGTGAGCATGTCGGCGGCACTGGCCGTGGTGAAGTCGGCGTAGACCGTGCCGGGACGCATGAACCTCACGCAAGCCTGCGCGACTTCGCAGGCGGCGCTGCCGAAAACCGCGCCGATGACCACGTCGGCCTCCTGCAACCAGGGGCCCGGCTCGGCATGCAGCACCGTGTTCAGCGTCGCGGCCCGTTCCTGCATGGCGTTATCGCGGCGCAATTCGCACACCCCGATCACCGTATGCCCGGCAGCCGTCCATGCCTGGGCATAACAATGCCCGACTTCACCCAAACCTACGAATGCAAGCTTCATAAAAGTACATTAAAAAAACAATAATGGGTTTATAAGGGAGATTTAACCCCATAGTTATGCGGGAATACCCTAGTAATTAGGAATATAAAGAACATTAGAAG
>JAEWJD010000320.1 GCA_023386765.1 Pseudomonadota bacterium
GCTCAGCCCCGGCCGCGACACCCTGGCCATCACGGCCCGCGTCACGCAACTGGAGTTTTCCGGTGCGCAATGCCTGGCCAGCCTGCTGACGCCGGCCCAAGAGCCCCTGATGGTGGCGCTGTCGCCCGAGGCGCCCGTGCGCGAGGGCCAAACGCTGCAGGTCTACGTGCCGCTGGCCGACTGGCATGCCTTTGACGCCCAGGGCCGCCGCCTCGCACCGTTGGCCCAGGGCCTGTCTCTGGCCGCCTAGGCCGCCCCCAACGGAGCTTCCGATGCGCATCAAACCTTCCTCGCTTGCGCTCCTGCTGGGGCCCTGCCTGCTGCTGACGGCGTTGTTGCTGGTGCTGCCCCTGCTGGTGGTGGCCCTGATGTCGTTGACCGACTGGCAGTTCGGCGCCAGCGGCTGGAACTGGATCGGCCTGGGCAACTATGCCGACCTGTGGAACGACACCACTTTCCGCAAGAGTTTCGCCAACACCGTCTATTACCTTGCGGCAGTCTCCATCGGCTCGATCGTGATCGGCCTTTGCGTGGCGCTGCTGATCGAGGCGCAGCCCAGCTGGCGCAGCTTCTACCGCACCGCCTATTTCATGCCGGTCGCCTCGACCCTGATCGCGATGGCGGTGGTATGGCAGTTCCTGATGCACCCGACCGTGGGGTTCTTCAACCATGTGCTGTCCTGGCTGGGCGCCGCGCCGCGCAACTGGCTCAAGGACTATGACCTGGCGCTGCCCTCGCTGGCCGCCATCGGCATCTGGCAGATGTCGGGCCTGGCCATGGTGATGTTCCTGGCGGGCCTGAAGAACATCCCCGCGGATCTGCGCCACGCCAGCCTGCTCGACGGCATGCGCCACCCGGTCGACCGCCTGTTGCGCGTGACCCTGCCCTTGCTGGGGCCGACCCTGCTCTTCGTGGTGACGATCTGCGGCATCCGCTCCCTGCAGGTGTTCGACACCGTGCACGCACTCACCCAGGGCGGACCGAACAAAAGCACCGAAGTGCTGTTGCACACCATATACGCGGAGGGCTTCGGCTTTTTCCGCATGGGCTATGCGGCGGCGATGGTCGTGATTTTCATCGCCTGCATTTTCATCCTCACGCTGATCCAGCAGATCGGCATGGAAAAACGGACCCACTACCGATGACTCCCGCCCTGCCCTGGCGCCTGCTGCGCCACCTGTTGCTGATGAGCGGCGCCGTGATCTACCTGCTGCCCTTCATCTGGATGCTGTCGACCTCGTTCAAGCCGGCCGACGAGATTTTCCGCGAAGGGTTTCACCTGCTGCCCCGCCAATGGGCGGCCGTCGAGAACTACACCCGCGCGCTGACCGATGTTCCGCTGCTGCGTTACCTGTGGAATGGGGTGGTGGTATGCGCCGGCATCCTGCTGCTGCAGATCGTGGTGTCGCTGCCCGCCGCATACTGCTTCGCCAAGTTGCAGTTCCGCGGCAAGCGGCTGGCCTGGGGGCTGGTGCTGCTGTCGCTGATGATCCCCTTCCAGGCAACGGCCATCCCGCTCTACATCCTGTTCTATCACGCGGGCCTGCTGGATACCACGGCCGCGCTCATCGTGCCCTTCATCGCTTCGGCCTTCGGCGTGTTTCTCATGCGCCAGTACTTCATGGGAGTGCCCGACGACCTGATCCATGCCGCGCGGCTGGATGGCATGGGCGAATTCGAGCTGGTCTGGCGCGTGATGATGCCGGCAGCCATGCCGGCGCTGATCGCCTTCGCGATCTTCTCGGTGGTCTGGCACTGGAACGACTATTTCTGGCCGTTGCTGGTGATCAACACCACCGACCTGGCCACTCCGCCGCTGGGCACGATGTTTTTCAAAAACGAGGAGGCCGGCACCGACTTCGGTCCCCTCATGGCAGGCACGGTCATCATCACCTTGCCCTTGCTGCTGTTCTTTCTGTCTGCGCAGAAGCGCTTTATCGAAGGAGTCACCCTCTCGGGTGTCAAAGGTTGAAAGGAACCGATATGCAATCCCATACCCTGCTCGGCCTGGCCGCCGCCCTGACTCTGGCTTGCGGCACAACACAAGCCGCCAAGATCGAACTGGTGGTCGACTACCCCTACGCCGACGTCTTCAACACCGTGCACGCCGAGATCGCACGCCGCTTCAACGAGAAGTATCCCGACTACACCGTCAAGTTCCGCGCCCCCACGACGGAATATGAAACCGCCGCCCAACAGGCGCTGCGCCATGCCGTCACCGGCCAGCTGGCCGACGTCTCCTACCAGGGCCTGAACCGCCAGCGCGTGTTCGTCGACCGCGACATTGCGGTCGACCTCACGCCCTTCATCCAGGCCGAACCCGACTGGGCCGCCAGCGGCTACAGCCCGGCGCTGCTGTCGCTGGGACAGGTCAACGGCAAGCAGGTCGGCATCGGCTTCTCGCTGTCCACGCCCATCGTCTACTACAACACGGACCTGATCTCGCGCGCCGGCGGCGATGCCAAGGCGCTGCCCAAGACCTGGGACGAGATCATCGCCCTGGCCGACCGCTCGCGCCAAGCCAGCTCCGGCACCAACGGCCTGCACTACGACTGGGAAATCACCGGCAATTGGCTGTGGCAGGCGATGCTGTTTTCCAAGGGCGGCGCGTTGCTCAGCGCCGACGAGAAGACGGTTGCCTTTGACGGCGACCTGGGCCGCGAATCCATCGCCCAGATGGGCCGCATGGTCGAGAAGGGCACCATGCAGAACCTGAAGTTCAAGGACGCGGTGCAGCTGTTCGTGACCGGCAAGCTGGCCGTGCTGTCGACCTCGACGTCGCGCCTGGCCTCCATCGAGAAGCAGATCGGCGGCAAGTTCCCCATGGTGACGGGCTTTTTCCCCACCTACGGCGAACAGGCCCGCGTGCCGGCAGGCGGCAACGTGGCCATGATGTTCACCAAGGACCCCGAACGCCAGAAAGCCGCCTGGGCCTATATCAAGTTCGCCACCGGCCCCGAAGGCGCCACCATCATGACCCAGGGCACCGGCTACTTCCCGGCCAACACCCTGCCGATCGACGACCCCGCCATGCTCAAGGGCTATTACGAGGCCAACCCCAACCAATACACCGCCGTGCAACAGCAGCCGTGGCTGACCGGCTGGTATGCCTTCCCGGGCGAAAACGGCCTGAAGATCACCGACGTCATCCATGACCACCTGCAAACCGTCTTCGACCGTTCCGCCCAGCCGCAAGCCGCGCTGCAGGATATGAGCCGCGACGTGCAGAAGCTGCTGAAGTGATGCCCGCCATGAAATTCATCCACCTGACCGACACCCACCTGATCGCCGATGGCGGCGAGCTGTACGGCACCAACCCCAAGACGCGCCTGCGCCAGGCCGTGCAGCACATCCTGGCCCACCAGGCCAATGCCCAGGCCGTGGTCATCACGGGCGACCTGACCCACTACGGCCATGCGCCGGCCTATGCCCATCTGCGCGAATGCCTGGAGCCCCTGCCCATGCCGGTGCATCTCATCCTGGGCAATCACGACAACCGGCTGGTGTTCCAGCAGGCCTTCGCCGATACGCCGCAAGACGATGCAGGCTTCGTGCAATACGCCCGGGACTTCGGCTCCTATCGCGCGCTGTTCCTGGATACCAATGAACCCGGTGTCTCCTGGGGGGTGTTCTGCACCCGGCGCGCGGCCTGGCTGCGCGAGCAGCTGCAAGGCTCGCAGCAACCGGTGCTGCTCTTCATGCACCATCCCTTCTTCCCCATCGGCATCCCCAGCATGGACGCCATCTCGCTGCGCGAGACCACGGCCTTCATGGCCGCCATCGCCGGTCACGAGCACCGCATCCGGCAGGTCTTCTTCGGGCATATCCACCGCCCGATCTGCGGGGTCTTCCGGGGCATGCCGTACTCGACCCTGCGTGGCACCAACCACCAGGTGGCGCTCGATCTGGAAGGCGATGCCCAGGTGATCGTCGGTGCACACGAACCGCCGCAATACGGCGTGGTGCTGCTCAGCCCCGACCAGGTGCTGATCCACGCCGAAGACTACCTGGACGCCGGCGGGCGTTACCTGCTGCACGAAATGCATCCGCAGCAGGCAGCCTGACACGCAGGGCGCTACAGTGGGGCTTTGCCTGCACAAGGAAAGCCCCCTTATGGCCATTCGGGCAATTGCCTTCGATGTCTTCGGCACCCTGGTCCGCATCACGCGGCCCAGGCGTCCCTATCGGCGGCTGCTGCGCCTGCTCCAGGAACAGGGCCGCCCCCCGCAAGCCGATGATGCCGCCCGCCTGATGTCCCGGCCCTTGACGCTGGCACAGGCTGCCCAGGCCCTCGGCGCTGCGTTGCCGCCCGCGGCACTCGCAGCGCTGCAGGCCGATCTGGCGCTTGAGCTCGCCTCGATCAGCGCCTTTCCGGATACCGCCCTGGCGCTGCCGGCCCTGCGCGAGCGCGGTCTGCGCATCGCCCTTTGCTCCAACCTCGCCGCCCCCTATGGACCACCCGCCCTCGCCCGCTTGCCCCTGCAACCGGATGTCTGCGCCTGGTCGTATGCGGCAGGCGCCATCAAGCCGCAGGCCGCCATCTATACCTACCTGTGCGAACGGCTGGACTGCGCGCCCGAAGAAGTGCTGATGATCGGAGACACCCCCAAGGCCGATGTCGACGGCCCGCGCGCCTTTGGCATGCAGGCCTGCCTGCTGGACAGACAGGGCCGAGCCACGGCAGGCGCCACGCACCTGACGTCATTGATGGAAGTGGGGGATTGGGTGTACTGACCCGGACGCGGCAGCGTCAGGCGCGGCGCGCCTGCAGCCAATGCCGCAGCGCATCATTCATGCGCATCTGCCAGCCAGGCCCGCTGGCCTGAAAAGCATTGACGATATCGTCGTCCAGACGGACCGTCACCTGGATCTGGGCCCGCTCGCTGGCCGGCTCGACCGCGCGCTGCATCTGCTTGAGATCGCCCGCGCTCAGTTCATAGGTATCAGGATCGGCCTCGATACCGCGATCGATGGCCGTGTCTTCGTCTTCGGTGGGCACCTGGGTGCCCGGCTTGAGGTCGGTGTACTGATGCACTTCACGCGACGTGGCCGGCCGCAGGCTGATGATGTGACGCTCTTGCTTGCGGTCCACGCAGACAATCACATGCAACTGCTGGCCGATATAGCCGATCGCGATCATACGGCGCTCGCCGTAGCCGCGCCGTGTATCTTCGCGCACCAGCGCCTCTTGCCACTCAAACCGCTGCGCCTCGGCCAGCGACACGCCGTGCTTGCGCTGGTTGCTACTGTCTTTGGCGGGGTCAAATGTAATTTCCATGGGCCTATCGTAACGATAAGCCGCCCCCCTAGGCAACGTACATGGCCATGCTGCAGTGCCCTATGCAGCGCCGCAGCCACGCTTGGGCGTAGCAATCTGTCGTAATCGCCGCCTGCGCGGAAAGTCAAGCCTCAATCGGCCTTTCCGGAAAAAAGATTGTCAACAAAAGCCTGGTCGATTTTCTCGCCCGCCAGGGTGCGCGCCAGCAGCTCGCCCACCAGTTGCTGAAGTGAAAACACGATGTCCGGCTGGACCCGGCGCAACTTGTCCAGATGCTCGGGCGAGTTGGCCACCGCCACCGTCTTGGTATCCGGCGCCCCCACGTCCTTGGCGGCCAATACGATGAAGGCGTTGTCGGCGTCATCGTCGCGCAGGGCCAGCACGTAGTTGGCCTTGGGCGCGCCGGCCTCGACCAGCACGCTGGACTTGGTGGCGTCGCCGATGATCAGGTCGGCCTGCTCGGGATAGCTGTGCGCCACCCCTTCGGGCACGATCACGGTTACGGGATAGCCGCGCTCGCGCAGCACCGGGTAGACGGAAGACGCCAGCGCCGAAGCCCCGACGAGGATGATGTGGTCATGGCGCATGGCGTGAGCAATCCTGCCTTTGATGATGCGTTTGACGTTGCCACCGATCAGCGGGCCGGCAATGGCGCTGATGGAGGTGGCGAACACGGTGATGCCCAGAATGATGATGGACAAGGTGAAATAGCGCGCCGTGATACTTTGCGGCACGATGTCGCCATAGCCCACCGTCGACATGGTGACCACCGAGAAATACACCGCATTCGGCAGGCTGTTGATGGCGGGACCGAACTGCTCGCCCAGATACAGGCTGCCGAAGATGGCATAGGCCAGCAGCGAACAGATGGCGATGACCGTAAAGAGACTGCCGGCCGCCAGGCTGGCGCGATTGAAGCGCGACCAGCTCAGCAACAGCAGCAAAAAGGCCGTCAGGTTGTAGATTTCCAGGAAGCGGCTGGCGCTGCCCATATAGCCCAGGATGCCGATGGTGAACAGCATCAGCAGCGAGAAGGCCCAGGCGATGCGCGCGCGCAGCAACAGCCCCAACGCCATCAGGATGAGCCCCACGCCCAGCAAGGTGCGCGGTGCATCCAGCAGGCCGACGGCATCGATCGCCTCGCGCCAGTTGTCGAAACTGGACAGGAAGGCAAAATCGGGACGCCCGGCGCTTTCGAACACCGACATCAGGTGCAGATAGCCGCTCAGGGCGACCAGGATCGCCAGCCACAGGTGGGCCGGAAGGTAGCGCGCAAGCTGGGTTCGCAGCTTCTTTGCCATGGTCGTCATCGCAGAGTCCGTCGCCGTTCGAGTGTATCAGCGCCCATCGGCCCGGCGCGGCCTGCGGCGCGCGCCTTCGGACGGGCTCGTATCAGGCCAGCGGCACGCCAGGTCGCGATGCCGAGCGGCTGTCGGGCAGCGGCTGGCAGTCTTCGGGATGGTAGGTGTGCACCAACGACAGCTTGACCTGGCCACTGCGGTTTTGCTGTGCCGCATGCAAGGTGCGGCAGTGAAAGAACACCACGTCGCCCGGCTCCAGGTCGGGGCAGACCGCATTGGCGATTTCCTGCTGATTTTCGGGCAGGTCGTCGCGGAAGAATTTTTGCGCATCAAAGCGGCGCGGCTCGTAGTCGGCCACATGTGAACGGGGCAGGAAGAACAGCCCGCCGTTGTGCGGCTGTTCTGTACCCAGCGCCAGCCAACAGGACACCAGATCACTGTCCGAAAACGACCAGTAGCGCACGTCCTGGTGCCAGCCGGTCAGGCTGCCATACATCGGATGCTTGGTCATGACGCAGTTATGGTGCACGGTCGAGAGCACCGGCTGGCGGCCGTCGTAGTAAGCACGCAGTACCTGCGCGATGCCAGGGTGGGTGGCCCACTGACGAAACGCCGGCCCGCGGCCATAGGCATCGAGCAGGCGGCGCACCGTCATGCCGCCGTCGGC
>JAEWJD010000326.1 GCA_023386765.1 Pseudomonadota bacterium
GGGCGGCGCCCCCCCCCCCCCCCCCCCCCCCCCCACGGCCCCGGACCCCAGGAGGATCCAAGGCCGTGTTTGCCGGTACTCCTGACCAGATGAGGCGCCATCGGTTTCATGTCGCTTATTCGAGTCGTCAGCTACAACATTCATAAAGGGCGCTCCTCGCTGGGGCGCTACGAGTCCCTGAATGACCTGCGTCTCGGGCTGTACGGCCTGCGCCCGGACCTGGTCTTTCTGCAGGAAGTGCAGGGCCGCAACGAAAGCAGCTCCTTTTTGCATGCCCAGCATGAATCGCTGGGCGCGGCGTTGCGCCTGAACGTGGCCTATGGCCGCAATGCCGTGCGCACCGATACCGACCACGGTAACGCGCTGCTCTCGCGCTACACCATCCTGGATCACTACAACCAGGACATCTCCGATCACCGTCTGGAACAGCGCGGCCTGCTGCATGCGCGCATCGACGTCAACGGCACCGAGGTCCATTGCCTGGTCGTGCACCTGGGGCTGTTCGCCAGCAGCCGCCAGCGTCAGATACAGGCCCTGATCGATCGCATCCGGGAGACCGTGCCCGACGATGCGCCACTGCTGATCGCGGGCGATTTCAACGACTGGGGCGACAAGCTCGCGCCGCTGTTCGTGCAACAGCTCAGTCTCTACGAAGTGTTCTCGTATGCGCCGCGCAGTTCGGGCGGCGAGTTGCCGCGCCTGCGCGATTCGATGCGCAAGCTCACCAATGTGCTGCGCGGCGTGCCGGGCAACGCGGCCGTCTTCGAGCGCAGCAACCAGCTTGGCATGGGCGGGGCCTATTGTCCGTTGCCGCCGCCGCGCACCTTCCCTGCCGTTTTCCCGTGGTTCCGCCTGGACCGCATCTACCAGCGCGGCTTCGCGGTGCGTAGCGCGCGCGTGCTGCGCGGGCGTCAGTGGGCCAAGTTGTCCGACCACGCCCCCTTGCTCACGGAGCTGGAGTTGCCGTGAGCGCCACGTCCGGCCGTCTGGCGTGGACGGACGGCAATGCCATCGAGCTGCTGCATAACGGGGCGGAATTCTTCCCTTCCCTGTGCGCGGCCATCGAGGGCGCGCAGCACAGCATCCATCTCGAAACCTATATCTTCCGCCTGGATCGCAGCGGCCTGGTCGTGCTGCAGGCCCTGGAGCGTGCTGCGCGCCGGGGGGTACGGCTGCGGTTGGTGCTCGATGGCTTCGGCAGCGCCACCAGCGCCGAGACGGTGGTGCAGCGCCTGCGCGCCGTGGGTGGTCAATGCCGGATCTATCGGCCCGAGCCGAGCCGGCTGGGCTGGCTGAAATTCTCGCGCCGGCGGCTGCGCCGCCTGCATCGCAAGGTGGCGGTGATCGATGGCCGTATCGCCTTCGTGGGCGGCATCAACATCGTCGATGACCATGACGATGCCGATCCGGCCCAGGTCGCTGCCCGGCGGGATTACGCGGTGCGTGTCGAAGGCCCGTTGGTGGCTCAGGCACGGCAGGCCCAGGCCTCGCTGTGGCTGCGCCTGAACTGGGCGCGTCATCCCGGGCTCTGGCGTCACGGCCTGGGCCGGCAGGATGCGGCTTGCGGCCAGGGGCCTTTGCGTGCGGCCCTGGTGCTGCGCGACAACCTGCGCTATCGCCGCACCTTCGAGCGTATCTATCTCGCTGGCATCGACAATGCGCAGAGTGAGATCCTCATCGCCAATGCCTACTTCTTTCCCGGTCGGCGCTTTCGCGAGGCGCTGCTGCGGGCGGCCGCGCGCGGTCTGCGGGTGCGCCTGCTGCTGCAGGGAAAGCCCGATTACTACCTGCAGTATTTCGCCACCCGGGCGCTCTATGAGCCGCTCCTGCAGGCCGGCATCGAGATCTATGAGTACATGCCTTCGGGCCTGCATGCCAAGGTGGCGGTGATCGACGGCATTGCCGCCGTGGGGTCTTCCAATCTGGATCCTTTCAGCCTGCTGCTGGCACGCGAAGCCAATGTGCTGGTCGATGATGCCGCCTTTGCGCAGCGCCTGCAGGCCAGCCTGGAGCAGGTCATCGACGCGGGCGGGCAGCGCGTGCGCGCCAGCGCCTACCACCGGCGTGGCTGGTGGCGGCGTGCGGGCGATGCCCTGGCCTATCGGGTGCTGCGGCTGGCAGCGGCCTTGACCGGCCGGCGTGACGACTACTGACGCTTGCGGCGCGGGCCGACCAGCCCGAGCGACAGGGCCGTACCGGCCAGGATGACGGCTGCGCCCAGCAGCATATTGCGGCTGACCGACTCGCCCAGCAGGGTGGCGCCCCAGAAGACCCCGAAGATGGGCACCAGGAAGGTCACGCTGACCGCTGCCGTAGGGCCGATCGAGGCGATCAGGCGAAAGAAAGATACATACGCGATGCCGGTACACAGCACGGCCAGCAGGATGGTGGCGCTCCAGGCCTGCCAGGACACCGGCTCGGCGGGCCAGCTCAGGATGGCCAGCGGCAGCAGCACGGCGGCCGCACCCAACATGCTGCCGGTGGCGTTGGCCAGCGCGTCCACCCCGGTCAGATAGCGTTTGGTCCAGTTGGCCGCGATGCCGTAGCAAAGCGGTGCGGCAATGGCCGCCAGCACCGCGGGGCCGGTGCCCCCTTGCTGGAAGTCCAGTTTGTTCCAGACCAGCACCACGATGCCCGAGAAGGCGATCATCAGGCCCACCGTACGCAAGGCCGGCAGACGGTCGCGCAGCCACAGCCAGCCGATCACCGCTCCCCACACCGGGGTGACGGCATTGGCCACCGACAGAAAGCCGGCACCCAGCGACTGGGCCGCGTAGGCGTAGAGCAGAAAGGGCAGGGCGCTGTTGAACACACCCACGCCCAGGATGGCCTTCCAGTGGCGCGCCATGACGCCCAGGCGCCGGCGCGCAATGGCCAGCGGCAGCAGCACCAGGGCGGCCAGGCCGACGCGCAACTCCATCAGCGCGGCCGGGCCGAACTCGGGCACGGCCAGGCGCATGAAAATGAAGGAGGCCCCCCAGACGGCGGCCAGACCGAGCAGTTCGAGCAGATCGCGGCGTTGCATGTTAGTTGCGGCGTGCCCGCCGGGTGACGACGTTTTTCATCTTGACCCGGTGGGCGATCACGGCCGCCGCCAGCGACAGGACCACACACAACCCCAGGCCGATGCGCACCCCGTGCAGCACCGAGGTGTGCGAGATGGCGATGCCCACCAGTGCGGTGCCGGCGGCGCTGCCGATGGCGCGCGTGGTCTGCACCAGGGCCGAGGCCACGCCTAGATCGCGCTGTTCGCTCAGCATCTGCATGAACAGCGTCAGGTTGGGCAGCAGAAAGCCCAGCGCCGTGCCATTGACGGAGAAGGCCAGCAGAATCCAGTAAACCGAGGTGCCTTCGCCGGTGGCCAGCACCATGAGCGAGCCCACCGCCAGCATCAGGGCGCCGAACACCATGAGGCGCTGGGGCTCGGACTGCTTGGGGAAAAGCCGGCCGTTGATGATGCTGCCCAGGGAAATCGCTGCCACCAGCGGGGTCAGCAGCAGGCCTGCTTCGCTGGGGCTGTAGTGCAGCACCTTCTGCAGCAGCAGCGGCGCGTAGAAAATCTGGATGAACATGGTCGCGCCGACCGCCACTGCCGCCAGGTTGAGCAGACGCGGTTCGGCGCCGGACAGGATCCGCAGCGGAAAAATCGGCGAAGCGACGCGGCGTTCGTAAGGCACCAGACAGGCAATGGCGATCAGGCCGGCCAGCGCCAGGCCGGCGGCCAGCATGGGCTGGGCGCGGTCGCCCGGCGCGAAGGCCAGCTCCATGGCGGCCAGCGGTGCGCCCACCACCACGATGAGCAGCAGCCCGCCCAACCAGTCGATCTTGCGCCCCTGCGTATGCATGGGCCGGATACGGGGGAAATAGCGCGCCAGCAGAAACAGCGCCACCAGGGCGGCGATCGGGGCGATGAAGAAGGCCGCGCGCCAGCCCAGGGCCTGCGTGGCCGCGCCACCCAGTACCGGGCCGATGCCGCTGGCCATGGCGAAGGCGGCGGACACCAGTGCCATCCAGCGCACCCGTTCGCGTGCATCCGGGAACAGGTCGGCCGGCGCGGCAAAGGCGGTGGCTGTCATCATGCCGCCGCCGATGCCCTGTAGGGTGCGAAAGGCGATCAACTGCTCCATGGATTGCGACAGGCCACAGGCGATCGAGCCCAGCGCCACCACGGATACCGAGATCAGCATCAGGGGCTTGCGGCCGAACAGATCGCCCAGGCGCCCGAAAATCATGATGGAGGCGGCCATGGCCAGCAGGTAGCCGGTGCCGACCCAGGCATACAGCGGCATGCCGTTCAGGGCGACGGCCACGCGCGGCAAGGTGGTGCTGACAATGGTGGAGTCAAAGGCCACCAGGACGACGGTGGATGCGACGCCGGCCATCGCCATCAGAAGATCGCGGCGAGACCGGCCAGTATCGTTTGATTCGTTTGTAGGAGATTCCTGGCTCATGCCGCGAAGAATATCATCGTCTGGCGGTGCTTATTTGAACAGCAGGTGATAGCTCACCAGCAGCGCCAGGATCAGCAGCACCGCCACCCAGGACCAGCGCGAGGCGGCCAGCCCCTTGGCGGGCGGCTCGGGCGGCGGCGGCGGTGGCGCCTGGCGAGGCTGGCGCGCCATGTGGTCGATGAAGCGGGAGAAGAATTTTTCGATCAGGCGGTGGCCGGCCTTGGTCAGGGGGGGGTCACCGAGCGCGGCCAGCGGGCCGCCGGTCATCACGGCCAGGGTGTAGGCCAGGCGCGTGCCGTGGTCCTTGGGGGTCAGCTGTAATTGGGCGGTACCGATGGCCATGCCGGCGGCGGCGCCCTTGCCTTCGAATGCCAGCGCCAGGCTTTCGTCGGGCCGTAGATCCGAGAGCAGCACCTCCCCCTCGTATTCGGCTTCCAGGCCGGCTACCGTGGCGCGCACGGCGATCTGGTATTCGCGCTCGGCGATCTGGGTGACACGGACACAGCCTGGCAGGCAATCCTGCAGGACAGCGGGGTCAAGCAGGGCGTCCCAGGTCTGCTGCGGCGAGGACGGGATCCATTGGGCATCGGCAGTACGCATCGCGGTCTCCTTGCGATCCGTGCCCGCCGCCCCGTTCTGCGCGGGAGTGGCGCGGGCCGTGGAAGGCCGTGGCAAGGCCTGGCTGGCCTGCTTTCTGGCCTGTTTCCCGACCTATTGTGCGCCCAAACCCGGTGGGTGTCACGGCAAGGGCCGCGGTACGGTGGCGGACCGTGGACTGGACAGCGCGGCGAACAGCGCGATCAGCATGGCGTACAGGCCGACCGTGCGCATGCCCCGGAACATGTGTTCGCTCAGCCCGAAGATGGCGAAACCCAGGCAGACGCACAGGCCCATGGCGGCGGCCGCGCGTACCGGCTGGGGCCAGCGGCGGTGCAGGCGGCGCGCGAACACCACGCCGGGCAGCAGGTAGAGCAGCAGCAGCGCCAGACCGCCGGGTGCCCCGTATTGGGCCAGCGCATCGAGCATATCGTTGTGGGGTTCCCCGAAGTTCTCGGCGACGTAGGCCGAGACCTGGCCCTCGGCGCTGCGCGCCTGCAGGTGGGCAGGAAAGCCGGTGGGCCAGCCACCGGCGACCGGATGCTCGGCCAGCATGGCCCAGGCCGAGCGCCAGAGCTGCACGCGGATGCAGATGGACGTGTCGGCCACGGGGTCGCGTTCGCATTCCTGGTATTGGGTCACGCCCTCCTGGACGCGGTCGCGCAGGGCCGGGCTGAGCGAGCCCAGGGCCAGCAGGCCCGCCAGGATCACGGCCAGGGCGCCGGCCAGGCGCAGCGGCCGGCGGGCGGGCGCATAGACCGCCAGCCCCAGCAGCACGAAGACCGGCAGGGCCAGCCAGCCGCTGCGGGTCTGGGTCAGGATGAAGGCCGCGAAGGTGACCAGCAGGGTCAGGCTCTTGAAGATCGCCTCGGCGCGCCGATAGCGCGTCAGGCGCCAACTGAAGGAAAACAGGCTGATCATGGCGAACAGCAGCAGCAGGTTGCCGTAGCCGACCGCGTTGTACTCGGTGGTGACCGGGCGTTCGCCCGGGTGGCGGATGATGAGGCTTGCCAGCACGGCCGCACCGGCCCAGCCGGCGGCCAGCAGGCCCCACAGGGCATGTCGCAGGCGCTCGATGCCGCAGGCATGCAGCGCGGCCAGCAGCAGCGGCAGGCCCAGGGCCAGGCGCAGGCCGCGTTCGGCGCCGCTGCCGGGCCAGTCGCCATGCAGGGCCGCGCTCAGCAGCGTGGCCGCCAGCGGCAGGCTGGCCGCGATCCACAGGAGCCGGAAATCAGCCGGCCGTGGGCCGGGTTCGCGCGTGGCCAGCACGACGATGCTGCTGAGCAGCGCAAGATAGAAAGCCGCGCTGCCGCCGTTGGCGGTGGTCAGCAGCAGGGGAGGCATGGCGATGACCGACAGGATCAGCAGCCAGGAGCAGGCACGGTTCAACATGACGCGGGGGGAGGATTCGGAAAGGCGGGCAGGCGGCGCTGGCCAGCGGCCGCGCTGCCGCATTATAGGGAATCCGCCCCCCGTGGCGGGGCTGTCTTGGGGCCGTCCGGGGCCGGGCGGCCCGGCCGGACTGGCTACAATGTCTGGCGGCGGCCGCCCCGGTTGCCGCGTTGCGGTTCCTGCACTCATGAATATCCTGATCACTGGCGGCGCCGGCTTTATCGGTTCGGCCCTGGTGCGCCACCTCATCCGCGACACCTCGCATCGCGTGGTCAACGTCGACAAACTGACCTACGCCGGCAACCTGGCTTCCCTGGCCGAATGTGCCGCGGATCCGCGCCATGTCCTGGAACCGATCGATATCTGCGATGCCGCCGCTTTGCAGGACGTTTTCGCACGCCACCGCCCTGACGCGGTCATCCACCTGGCGGCCGAGTCGCATGTGGATCGCTCGATCGACAACCCGCAGGCCTTCATTCAGACCAATCTGGTCGGCAGCTATACCGTGCTGGAAACCGCGCGCGCCTATTGGGCCGCATTGCCGCAGCAGGCCCAGGCGGCTTTCCGCCTGTTGCAGGTCTCGACCGACGAGGTGTTCGGCGACCTGGGCGAGCAGCCCGGGTGTTTCCACGAAACCAGCCCCTACGCGCCCAGTTCGCCATACGCCGCCAGCAAGGCCGGCGCCGATCATCTGGCGCGCGCCTGGCATCGCACCTATGGCCTGCCGGTCTTGCTCAGCCATGCGGGCAACAAC
>JAEWJD010000383.1 GCA_023386765.1 Pseudomonadota bacterium
AGTCTGGATGGTCAAGCAATCCGGCGCCCTGCGTTAAGGCCGGCCGCGTTTTCAGGAGCCCACATGGAAGAAGACAGCGAGATAGCGCCTGCTGGCCCCGCCATCGGGTCAGCAGGCGACCCCGCCAGGTATCGATTCTCCGATCCTTTCCTTATCCCGGCGCGACGACGCCGCCTTCCCCGATCCTGACTGCAGGCATGGGAGGCCGTCTCGCGCCCATCGCAGAGAGACCCATGCAAGCGATTTTCTCCCCCCCGCGGTTTTCCGCCACGATATCCCGGCAGCCCACTTTGCGGGTGCTGCGGCGCGCGCAGTGTGCCTTGCGCGAGTTCTCCGGCCGCTCGGCCACCGACAGCCTCGCCCTGCTGGGCAGTACGCCCCAGGGGCTGGCGTTCGATGATGTCTTGCGCCGCCTGATGCGCGATGGTCCCAACCGTCTGCACGTGCCGCCGGCCAGTCCGGCCGATCTGCGCGGGCTGGCGCGGCGGCTGCGCGACGCCATGTGCACGGTGCGACGCCGGTTCGCGCTCTATGACCTGCCGGATGGCTTGCGGCGGGTGCCCGCGCACCAGTTGGTGCGCGGCGACGTGATCTGTCTGTCTGCCGGTGATCGGGTGCCGGCCGATGTCCGTCTGCTGTCCAGCGACGGCCTGGTGCTGGAGCGTGCCATTCTGCAGCCCTGGCCGGATGCCAGTGCCATGGGTGACCGCGTGGCGGCAGGTACGGCCATGGCCCTGGTGGTGGCCACCGGTGAGACCACGGTACTGGGCATGCTGCTGCGCGGCCGGGCGCGAGCCCCGTCCTGGCGAACCCGGTTGTATGAGGCCTTGGCGGCGGGTGTCGGGCGGCTGCGCACGCTGTCGGCCGGCGGCGTGGCGGCCATTCTGACCGCCGGGGCGATTCCGGCCGACAGCCTGGGCGAAACCTCGCTGTCCCTGTACGGCACGCTGGATAGCGGGCTGGCCTGGACCCATGTGTCCGGCCAGGGCACGCGCAATGGCTTGCTGAGCGGCGGGCAGACCGATTCGCTGTGGGGGCTGCGCGGGCAGGAGGAGCTGGGCGGCGGCGCTTACGCAAGCTTTGCGCTGGAAGGCGGCCTGGAGCTGGTGAGCGGGCAGGCCGAGGATAGCGGGCGGCTGTTCAACTACCAGTCGTGGCTGGGGCTGGGCAATGCGACGCTGGGTGAGCTGAGGCTGGGGCGTCAGTACACCGTGGGCCAGGCTTTCGTGTCGGAAATCGAAGTGGGGTCGTGGAAGGACTTCGGCATGGGAGCATTGTTGCGGGCGGCCGACAACTACCAGGTCTCCGACACCATCAGCTGGCGCAGCCCGTCGTGGGCCGGCCTGCAACTGGGCGGCAGCTACAGCCCCAATGCGGGCGAAAGTCCGGCCGGCCAGGGGCGTACCGGCCTCTACAGTCTGGCGGCGCGCTATGAAAACGGCCCCTGGTTGCTGGTGACCAGCTTCGAGCGGATGGGACGGGTCGGCCTGGCCGGCCAGCGCGAGGGGCGTCATCCGCAGGCCTGGCAACTGGGCCTGAGTTATGACCTGGAGGTGCTGCGTCTGGCCCTGGGGTGGAGCCGCCAGCGCAATGGTTTTGTCGGGCGCGATGGTGACGAGGGACCCGCCAGCCTGCAGGCGCGTGGCCTGGAAGGTCTGGGGCCGGCCGAGTTCATCGATGGCGGCAGGCTGGATGCCTGGTATGCGGGGGCCGCGATGCCACTGGGCGCGGGTGAGTTGCAGGTGCAGTGGTCGCTGGGGCGGCCGGACTGGCGCTGGCAGGACAGTGGCGCGCGGGCGCGTCGCATCCAGGTCATGTCGCTGGGCTATGTGCATCCGCTGTCGGCGCGCACCAGCCTGTATGCCTTTGCGGCCCATGGCCGGCATTACGCGATGGAAACGGCGATCAGCGCCGATGAACCGCGTGTCAGCCGCGTCGCGCTGGGCCTGACGCACCATTTCTGAAGCCACACACGCAAAGGAGCCTGCCATGTGGTTGCAACGATCCCCCGCCCATGACACCTTGCCCCGCGAGCTATACGAGGCAGCCAGCCGGCAGCAGACGCCGCAGTTGCGGCGCCTGTATCTGAAGCAGGGGCCGCGCGCCTTTGCCCGGGCCCTGGGAGACCTCTCGGGGCCGGCGATCGGCATGGCGCTGTCGGCGCTGGCGCTGCGCGAACAACGCGCGGTGCGGCGGTGGCTGCCGCAAGCCGCGCGTCAGCGCCTGCATCAGTCGCATCCGGCCGATCTGACCGGCGGTGGCTTTTCCCTGCTGACGTTGCTGTGGCGCTAGCCCGGCGGAGTGCCTGCCTGCCCGTGGTAGTCTTGGCGGGCAGGTCCGCCGGCGCGCCGTGCGCCCCGGACCGCGTGCTCCGGATAGGTCGATGAAACTGGAAAACCCGCCTACGCCTTCGCGCTCCCTGCGGGCGATGCGCCTGACGATCATGGTCGCCGCGATGGCGGCCATCTTCATCTGCGACACCACCACCAGCTATGAGGTGGCGGTGTCGGTGTTCTATATCGTGGTGATCCTGATGGTGACGCGGGTGTTGAGCCGGCGTGGCCTGGTCATCCTGACCGGCATATGCATCGGCATGACCCTGCTGAGCTTCGCCATGACCCCGCATGGGGAGTTCCATGTGGGCCTGGTGAACATGGGGATCAGCATCGTGTCCATTGTCATCACCTGTGGGCTGGTCTTGAAGATGGAGGCCGCGCGGGCCGCCGCCCACGAGGCACAGGCCCGGCTGCTGCGCATTGCGCGCGCCAAGAGCCTGGAGAGCCTGACCACCTCGATCGCCCATGAGGTCAACCAGCCGCTGGCGGCCATCGTCACCAGCGGCAGCGCCTGTCAGCGCTGGATGGCGCAGCAGCCGCCCAACATGGACAAGGCGCGCCAGGCACTGCAACGCATGCAGGACGATGCCGAGCGCGCCAGCCACATCATCGCGCGGGTACGCAGCCTCACCAAGGGTGAGCCCTTGCAGCGTACCGTGTTCGATTTCAACGAGGCCGTGCGGGAGATCGTGACCTTGTCGCTGGAAGACATGGCTCGCGCCGATATCGTCCTGAGCGCCGAGCTGGCCGCCGGCCTGCCCCCGGCGCTGGCCGACCGGGTGCAGATCCAGCAGGTGATCGGCAACCTGGTGCTCAATGCCATCGAGGCCAATCTGGACGTGGCGCCCGCGCGCCGCAGCCTGCATGTCGCCTCGCGTTGGCGCGACGGCATGCTGGAGCTGGAAGTGGCCGACACCGGGGTGGGTTGGCCGCAAGGGCTCAGCCCGCAACTGTTTGAAGCCTTCTGGACCACCAAGGAGGAGGGGAGCGGCGCGGGCCTGAGCATCAGCCGAAGTATCGCCGAGGCCAATGGCGGCCAGATATGGGCGCAAACCAATTCGCCCGGCGGCGCGGTATTCCGCTTCAGCCTGCCGGCCAACGTCAAGGAGCCGACATGATGCCCCCTCAATCCGAAACTCCCGAAGCCGTGGTCTATGTCATCGACGATGACACTTCCATGCGTGCGGCGCTGGAGGATCTGCTGGCCTCGGT
>JAEWJD010000398.1 GCA_023386765.1 Pseudomonadota bacterium
CAGCACTACCACATCCCGCTGCTGCTGAGCCCCTTCGGCTACTCCACCTACCGGGGCAACTGAGTATTACAGTTCGCCGTAGGAGTGCAGGCCCGACAGGAACATGTTCACGCCCAGGAAAGCAAAGCCGGTGATCAGCAGCCCGATCAGCGCCCAGTAGGCGGCCATGGTGCCGCGCAGGCCCTTGAGCAGGCGCATGTGCAGCCAGGCAGCGTAGTTCAGCCACACGATCAGGGCCCAGGTTTCCTTCGGATCCCATTGCCAATAGGCGCCCCAGGCATCGGCCGCCCATAGCGCGCCCAGCACCGTTGCCACGGTAAAGAAAGCGAACCCCACGGCAATGGCGCGATACATGATGTCATCGAGCACCTCCAGCGGCGGCAGCGCCTGCGCAATGCGGCGGCGCGCCAGCAGGATGGCGCTCACGATCACCACACTGACCCCGCCATAGACCATCCAGGTGGCCGACAGCCCCTCGCTGCGGAACACCATCGGCTCGGCGCACAGCAGCACCCCCAGCACGAACAGCGGCACCAGCTTGCGCCAGGACGAGGTCTCGCCATGCTGCTTGACCAGGTAGGCGAAACCCACCATGGCCGCCAGCGAGAAGGTGCCATAGCCGATGAAGTTGGCCGGCACGTGCAGCTTCATCCACCAGCTCTTGAGGGCCGGCACCAGCGGCTGGATCTGGCCTGCGTCGCGGGTGAAGGCATACCAGAGCAGGAACACCATGGCCGAGGAAATCACCAGCAGCACGAAGCCGCCCAGCGCCCGCGTGGCGTACTTGCGTTCGTAGTAGAGATAGAACAGCGCCGTCATGAGCGCGAACAGCACGAAGACTTCGTACAGGTTGCTTACCGGGATGTGGCCCAGATCGGGGCCCATCAGATGACCCTCGCGCCAGCGCACCAGCAACCCGGTCACGCCGGCGAACACCGCGCCCCAGGTCAGGGCCGTGCCCAGCCAGGCTGCCGTGGGACTGACGATGCCGATCCAGTAGCAGGCCGTGGCCAGGATGAACAGCATGCTCATCCACAGGATGGCCGACTGCGACGAGAACAGGTATTTGAGCCAGAACACCTCATCGGCGCGGCCCAGGTCGTTCTGGTAGAGCATCAGGGCAAGGCCGGTTGCCAGGGCACAGGCGATCATCAGCCAGCGCAAGGGACGCCACAGCCATCCCAGCCAGGCCAGCACGGGCACCGTGCCGCACAGGATCAGCTTCTCGTAGTAATCCATCGCCTGGCTGTAGCGCGTCAGGGCAAAGCCCGCGCCCACCGCCAGCAGCAGGAAGAAAACCGCATCGGTCCAGTCGGGCCGGCCACGGCTGACTCGGCTGTCGCCGGTCTGGGAAAAACTGCCCTGCCAGACAGGGCTGCGGGTGGACGTGCTCATTGCTCACCTCGGGAGGGGCCCAGCGCGGCCCGGAAACGCTCGAATTCCTGGAAGTAGTCCAGTGTACGCTTCTGCGAAGTCATTGCTGCCTTGATCTCGCTGCCCTGGGCCTGCGGCTTGATCCAGATCCAGACGCGGCGATCGCGGATGTAGAACATCGCGAACACACCCAGGATCAACAGCAGACAACCCAGATAGACGGCATTCTTGCCCGGCGTGCGGCTGACCTGAAAACCGCTGGCCTGCACCTGCTGGAAATCACTCAGCGTCAACAGCACCGGTGCCGGGTAAAGCGCGAGATCGGACAGCGCCGCCATCGCCGCCTGCTGCCAGCGCGCCTGCTGTTCGGCCTGCCCGCCGCTGTCGGCCAGCGCCGGCATACCCTGGCGTTCACGCATGATGGCGCGGACATCGAACAGCGTACTGTTGAGCAGGCGCAGCACCACATTGGCCGCACGGTCGACATCGGCCGGATCGGTGGTGCCTTCGAGCAATTCGGACAGTCCGCGCAGCCCGCCATTGGCGAAAGTGTCCAAGCCCCGGCTGGCCGCCCCCGTGAGGGCGGCGCGGTCGGCGCCCGGCGGCAGGTTGCGCTCGACGAAACGGTGCACGGCCTCGGCGCGCACCGCCGGATCGGCCAGCGCCGCACGCAGCTGCATGAACTCATCGAGCGAGCCCTGCTCATCGGCAGGGATACGCAGGTAGGCATAGTTCTGCGCAGGATTCTCGCGCACCCCGGCCAGGAAGACCTCCAGTCCATCGAGTTCGATCGGCACCATGTAGATGCGGTATTCCTGCGCCTGGCCCGCGTTATCGATCAACTGGTATTCCACCGTGGGCCCCAGGTTGCGCAGACGCTCGTTCTTGCGCCCAGCGGCGCTGCCGGTGACGGCCGCCACATGCTCGCTCAGGCCGCTGCGCGCCGGCGTGGGCTGGCCGCCCTCGCCGATGTCTTCCACGTTGATCGGCCGCAGCGCCGTGACGTTGAGCTTGTAGCTGTCGCTGGCGGTGCCGGCCACGCTCGCATTGAGTTCATTGCTCTCGCCCACCACGCCCTCGACCTGGAACGTGGCCGGCGAACTGCCACGCAGCGGATAGCCGGTCAGCGTGACGGCACTGCCGCCATCATCGAGGTTGGACTGATAGACCGTGACCCCCTTGTAGCGCAGGGGCTCATTGACCTCGATCACGCGCTTGAAGCTGCTGCCGTCGTCCGGATCGATGATCTCGACATGGCTGGCAAAGCGGCTCGGCATCCCGGTCGAGTAATAGTCGACGTCGAACTTCTCCAGCTTGATGGTGAACGGCAGCGGCTGCACCAGGACGCCGTCATCGACCATGACCAGCGCCGTGTTGCGCTCGGCCCCCTCGGGCACCAGCACATTGGCGCGGAAGCTCGGGTTGCCCAGCGGCAGCCGGCCGCTGGCCGGCACATCGGCGATCAGCATGTTTTCGACTATCGGCTGCTTGCCGCCGAACAGCACCTGCAGCCGCACCAGCAGCTCGCTGTCGAGCAGCCCCCCGATACAGATCACCACCATCGCCAGGTGGGCAAAGATATAACCCAGCCGGTTGCTGCTGCCTTTCTTGGCGGCCAGCAGGACGCCGCCAGCCTCGCGCCGCTCGCGCACGGCATAGCCCTGGCTGCGCAGCACGCCGCGCAGACGCGTCTCGGCCGCCTCGGGCGTCTCGGGCAAGGCCAGCTCGACGCGCTCGGGAAAGGCCCGCAGGCTGCCCTCGCGCACATGCTCGCGGAACGAGGCGGCATCGCGCAGCATCTTGGGGGCATGACGGATCACGCAGATCGACGTCGAGACCACCAGAAAGCCCATGATCAGCAGGAACCACCAGCTGTTATAGACATGCCAGAGCGAGAACTTGTCGAACACCTCGAACCAGAACGGCCCGAACTGATCGACATAGGTGTTGGGCGGGCGGTTCTGCGGCAACACCGTGCCGACAATGCTGGCCACGCAGATGAACACCAGCAGGCTGATGGCAAAACGCATCGAACCCAGGAGTTCGAAGAGGTCGCGCGACAGGCTGTGGCGCGCAGGGCGGGAATCGGTTTGTGTCATCGCGTATCGGTGAAGGCGCGCCGTCCTGCCCCGGCAAGGGCTGGGCATGGACGCGCCAGCGCTCCGGCGGGCGCGCCGCAAGAGCGTTTAACGTAAGCCCGCAGCATAATCTGCCACAGATTGAATGTCTTGATCCGACATGCGGGAAGCAATGTCCTGCATCACCGGACTCACGCCACGCTCGCCGCTGCGCAACAGGCGCAGCTGCTCCTCCAGATAGGCCGGGAACTGACCGGCCAGGCGCGGATACTGGCCCGGCAGACCCGCGCCTGTCGGTCCATGACAGGCCGCGCAGGCCGGGATATTGCGCGCCGGCAGCCCGCCGCGCCACAGGCGCTGGCCGTGCCCGGCCTCGTCCGCCTGCATTGAGGCCGCCGGCTGCAGCAGCGGCTGCTCGGCCAGGTAACGCGCCACATTGGCGATATCTTCAGGAGTCAGGGGCTGGGCCATGGGCGTCATCGCGGTCGGTTCGCCCTGCGGACCCAGGCGTGCCGGCAGCGACGCACCATCGCGGATCTGGAAATTGCGCAGCTGCTGCGCCAGATACTCATGCGGCTGGGCCGCCAGATTGGGATAAAGCGGGATTTCGCTGTTGCCGGCCTCGCCGTGACAGGAAGCACAGGCCAGGATGCCGCGCTCCATGTCGCCGTCCAGGTAGAGCCGCGCGCCGGCAGCCGCATCCGGTCCGCCAGCCAGCGCCGGACCAGCCAGCGACAGGCAAAGCAACACGCCCAGGATGGCGGCCATTCTTGACGGCGCAGGGTGCATCGGTAGACCTCGACAGGCGCTAGCCGGACCAGATGCCCGCTCCGCAAGGAGCTGCAGCCTGCCGCGACATGGCCATCCATTGCGACCCGGTTCACGGCGCCGCAGACCGGCGCCCGGGCGCTCAGGCCCCGGCCGCAAACGGGCGATTATACAATGGGGGCTACAACCACCTGATTAGGCGACCCGTGTCCCTTCTTCAACGCGCCTCTTTTTTCGTTTCGGCAGCCCGCCTTGACCAGTTGCCGCCGGCCGGTGCGCCGGAGGTGGCCTTCGTGGGCCGCTCCAATGCGGGCAAATCCACCGCCATCAACGTGCTGTGCAACCAGCGCCGTCTTGCCTTCTCCAGCAAGACGCCCGGGCGCACGCGCCTGATCAACATGTTTGATCTGCCCGACCCGCTCAACCCAGAACAGCCGCTGGGCTTTCTGGTCGACCTGCCAGGCTACGGCTACGCCTCGGTCTCCGTGAGCGAAAAGGAAAAGTGGGCTGATGTCCTGGGCGGCTACCTGCGCGACCGCAGCTCGCTGGCCGGCATCGTGCTGCTGATCGACATCCGTCGCGGCGTCACCGACCTGGATCGCCGCCTGGCTGACTTCATCGCCCCTACCGGCCGACCGGTGCTGGCGCTGCTGACCAAGGCCGACAAGCTGCCCTATGGCCAGCGGGTGCGCACCGTGTTCGCGGTACGCAAACAATTGGCGGATATCGGTGCACTGCACACCGTGCCCTTCTCCGCCACGGAGCGCATCGGCCTCGAAGAAGCCAGTGCGCAAATCGAGAACTGGATCTCTCCCAAGGTAGTGCCATGACCCCGAAGCTCATCACCCCCGCCTTTCCTGTCGCGCGTGCGCGTCGCCTGCGCCGTGACGACTTCACCCGCCGCCTGGTGCGCGAAAACACCCTGACGACCGATGACCTGATCTACCCGGTCTTCGTGGCCGAGGGCAAAGGCCTGCAACAGCCGGTCGCCTCGCTGCCCGGCGTGGTGCGCTACTCGCCCGATACCCTGATGCCGGTCGCCGAACGCTGCCTGGAACTGGGCATCCCGGTGCTGTCGCTCTTCCCGGCCATCGACCCCGCGCTCAAGACCCCCGATGGCATCGAGGCCACCAACCCCGAAGGCCTCATCCCGCGCGTGGTCGCCGAACTGAAGCGCCGTTTCCCCGAGCTGGGCGTGCTGACCGACGTGGCGCTCGATCCGTACACCAGCCACGGCCAGGATGGCGTGATCGACGCCGACGGCTACGTGGTCAATGAGCCCACCGTGGAAATCCTGGTGCGCCAGGCCCTGGTGCAGGCACAGGCGGGCGTGGACATCGTCGCCCCCAGCGACATGATGGACGGGCGCGTCGGCGCCATCCGCCAGGCACTGGAAGCCAACGGCCACATCCACACGCGCATCATGGCCTACTCGGCCAAGTACGCCAGCGCCTTCTATGGCCCGTTCCGCGACGCGGTGGGCTCGGCCAGCAATCTGGGCAAATCCAACAAAATGGCCTACCAGATGGATCCGGCCAACATCGACGAAGCCCTGCGCGAAGTGGCCGGCGATCTGGCCGAAGGCGCCGACATGGTGATGGTCAAGCCCGGCATGCCCTATCTGGACGTGCTGCGCCGCGTGAAAGACACCTTCCGCGTCCCGACCTTCGCCTATCAGGTCAGCGGCGAGTACGCCATGATCAAGGCCGCTTCCGCCAATGGCTGGCTTGACCACGACAAGGTCATGATGGAAGCCCTGCTCGCCTTCAAACGGGCGGGTGCCGATGGCATTCTCACCTACTTCGCCATCGAAGCGGCGGAGCTGCTGCGGCGCGCCTGAACGGCGCACCAGGGGCTGCGGGGCTAGCGGCGCGCCTGCGCCGCGGCCTCCTCCAGCGAGGCGGCAAAACGCGCCGCATCCTGGAACCCCACTACGCGCGGCTCGGCCAGCTCACGCCCGCCGGGCGCAAAGAACAGAATCCCCGGCGGCCCGAACAGGTCAAAACGCTTGAGCAAAGCGCGGTCATCGGCGTTGTTCTGGGTGACATCGGCCTGCAGCAGCAACATACCGGCCATGCGCTGCGCCACGGTCGGATCGCTGAACGTGAAGCGCTCCATCTCGCGGCACGACACGCACCAGTCCGCATAGAAATCCAACATCACCGGCTGCCTGCTGGCCGCCAGGGCGGCGTCCAGTTCGGCCACCGTGCGCACCCGCTTGAACGTAGGATGCGGCGCGGCGGCCACGGCGGCACCCTCGCGCGCGGCCAGGTGCCCCAGCGGCGCCAGCGCATCGCGCCCGCCGCTGGCCAACCCCACCACCCAGGCCAAGGCAGCCAGCGCCAGCAACAGGCCCAGCCCCTTGGCAAACATGCGCACCGCTCCCGCCTGCGCCGGCAGGGGCTCGAAGGCACGCAGCATCACTGCACTGACCAGTGCCAGCAGCGCCCATCCCAACATCAGCGCCCAGGCCGGCACCACCGGAATCAGCATCCACCAGGCCGTCGCCAGCAACAGCATGCCGAAAAGCCGTTTGACCCCTTCCATCCAGGGGCCGGCCTTGGGCAGCAGCGCCCTTGAAGACGCCCCCACCAGCAGCAAGGGCACACCCATGCCCCAGGCCATGGCGAACAGCGCCGCGGCCCCCAGCGCCACATCACCAGTCTGCGAGATGTACAGCAGGGCGCCTGCCAGGGGCGCCGCCACGCAAGGCCCCACGATCAGAGCGGATATCGCCCCCATCAGCCAGGCACCCGCGTAATGACCGCCCGGGATCCGGTCGGCACGCGCGCTCAGTCGGGCTTGCCAGCTGGCCGGCAGCTGCAGCGTATAGGCATCGAACATTGCCAGGGCCAGCAGGGCCAGCAGGCCGGCGAACAGCGCCAGCACCCAGGGCGTCTGCAGCCAGGCCGCCAGCCCGGCACCGCTCAGTCCGGCGGCCACGCCCAACAGGGTATAGATCAGCGACATGCCCAGCACATAGGCACCCGCCAGCCCCAGACCGCGCCGCCGCGACGCATTGGCCGCCCCGTCGTCGCGGCCGATGATGATGGACGAGAGGATCGGGATCATCGGCAACACGCAAGGCGTGAACGCCAACAACAACCCCAGGAGGAAGAAAACACCCGCCGTCTTCAGCAGGCCCAGGCCGCCGATCGCCTCGGCCAGGCCCCGGTCGCCGGACTCCAGCAACGCTCCCAGCCCGCCCGTCGGCGTCGACGGACGCACCGCCTGCGCGATGCTGGCGGCCTGCAACGCCTGGGCCTCCTGGCCCGGCTCGATGGCGCTCACGCGCACCTCGGGCACACCGGCCTGCGGCGTCACCGACACCAGATGCGACATCGGCGGGTAGCACAACCCGGCATCGGCGCATCCCTGGCTGGTCACGCGCAGCCGCGCCGGCCCGCCCTGCAGCGTCATCGGCAGGCGGATCCGCACATTGTCGTGATAGACCTCCATGTCCTGCTCGAAGGTCGGGTCGTACTTGACCTCGCCGGCCGGAAACTCGGCCCGCGCCGTATCGATGGCATCTGCCGGCGCAGCCTCCAGGTCAAAGCGCTCGCGGTACATGTAGTAGCCCGGCGCCACCTTGAAATCCAGCTCCAGGACGTTGTCATCCGCGGCGCGCGCCGTCAGACCGAAGGCCTGTTCCGGAGCCAGAAAATCCTCCTGGGCCTGGGCCGTCGCGGCAGCCAGCAGCAGCCAGAGGGCCAGCAGGCCCGCCAAAGCGCCGGCCCACGGGCCGCCACGCCGATTCAACACTAGCTGCATTGCATCCTCTTAATCCGAAGCCGGCTGGCGGGTCTGCTCGCGCACCCAGTCCAGGTAGGCCGTCAGGCCGCCCGCCACGGGCAGCACGATGATTTCCGGCACCTCATAGGGGTGCAGGCGGCCAAGCGCCTGCACCCCCGCTTCCTGGGCGCCACGGGTGGTCTTGATGGTCAGGGGAATCTCTTCGGCCTGCTCGACCGCGCCCTGCCATCGATAGACAGACAGGATGGGCGCGCCAAGGTTCACGCAGGCGGCCAGACCCTGTCCGACCAGACCCTGTGCGATCTGGCTCGCTGTCGCCGTGTCCGGTGCATTGCTCACGATCAACACAACGTCGTCATCTCGCAACATGTACGCTCCCCTCAAAGACCCGCGTGCTCGACTCGGGGTATTTTATGGGATCGATCAAGGGGCTGGATCCACAACGCCCCGCTCAGGAGAACAAGCCATGCAGGACAGCTGTTTGTTCTGCCGCATCGCGCGGCACGAACTACCGGCCCACACCATCCACGAAGACAGCCGCGTGCTGGCCTTCCTGGACATCCACCCGGTGCGCCGCGGCCATGTATTGATCATCCCCAAGGAGCACTACCCCTATTTCGAGGATATGCCTGCCGATCTGGCCGGACATATCGTCAGCCTGGGCCAGACGCTGGCCCGCCACATGAAGCAGATCTATGGCGTGGAACGGGTGGGGCTGGCCTTCACCGGCATCCATGTGGCGCATGCACATGCCCACATCATTCCCATGCACCACCCCCAGGACATCCCCTCCACGCAGTACATCGCGCAGCGCGATCTCGACTTCATCATGCCGCCCCAGGCCGACAGCGCCCTGCTGCAGGCCGCTGCCGACGAATTGCGCCAGGCGCTGGCCTCATGACCCGGACGGACATAAAAAAAGCGGGCCGAAGCCCGCTTTTCCTGCTGAGGGCAATGCCTTATTCGGCAGCGCCTTCCGCTTCGGAAGCATCCACTTCCGGACGGTCAACCAGTTCCATGAAAGCCATGGGAGCGTTGTCGCCCTGACGGAAGCCCATCTTCAGGACACGGGTGTAGCCGCCGTTGCGGGCCGCGTAGCGCGGGCCGATTTCGGCGAACAGCTTGACCACGGCGTCGCGATCGCGCAGACGGGCAAAAGCCAGACGCTTGTTCGCGAGCGTGGGCTCCTTGCCCAGCGTGATGAGGGGTTCGATGACGCGGCGCAGTTCTTTCGCCTTCGGCAGCGTGGTCTTGATCGCTTCGTGCGTGATCAGCGACACAGCCATGTTGCGGAACATGGCCAGACGATGGCTGCTGGTGCGGTTGAGTTTGCGCAGTCCGTTACCGTGACGCATGGTGATTTTCCTTTGAATCTAAAAGACAGCGTTTCCGCCATCGGGTTGCCGGCTCTTCTATCGACGTGCCCAGGGCACATCGCGGTCCGGTGGAATCGGGTTGTCCGGCCGAAGCCGGTCAGGCGCGGCAGTTTGCCGCGCCTTTTGACAATTACGGACGCTCCAGGCCCAGCGGGGGCCAGTTTTCCAGCTTCATGCCGAGCGTCAGGCCGCGTGCGGCCAGGACTTCCTTGATCTCGTTGAGCGACTTGCGGCCCAGGTTCGGGGTCTTGAGCAGCTCGTTCTCGGTACGCTGGATCAGGTCGCCGATGTAGTAGATGTTCTCGGCCTTCAGGCAGTTGGCCGAACGCACCGTCAGTTCCAGGTCGTCGACCGGGCGCAGCAGCACCGGATCGATCTGCGGGGTGCCACGCACCGGCGCTTCGTAGGAATCGCCTGCGCCTTCCAGGGCCGCGAACACCGAGATCTGGTCCATCAGGATGCGGGCCGATTGGCGCACGGCTTCCTCGGGCGAGATCACGCCATCGGTTTCGATGTCCAGCACCAGCTTGTCCAGGTCGGTGCGCTGCTCAACACGGGCGCTCTCGACGGCGTAGCTGACGCGGCGCACGGGGCTGAACGAAGCGTCCAGCACGATACGGCCGATGGTGTGGGTACGGTCTTCCGACAGCGCACGCACGTTGCCCGGCACGTAGCCGCGGCCCTTCTCGACCTTGATCTGCATCTCCAGCTTGCCGGCATCGGTCAGGTTGCAGATGGGATGGTCGGGGTTCACGATCTCGACGTCGTGCGGCAGCTCGATGTCGCTGGCCAGCACCAGGCCGGCGCCGGTCTTGCGCAGGATCAGCGTGACTTCGTCACGGTTGTGCAGCTTGAACACCACGCCCTTCAGGTTCAGCAGGATGTCGACGACGTCCTCGCGCACGCCCGGGATGGTCGAGTACTCGTGCACCACGCCCGTCATCTGCACTTCGGTCGGCGCAAAGCCGGTCATCGAAGACAGCAGGATGCGACGCAGGGCGTTACCCAGCGTGTGGCCGTAGCCGCGCTCGAAAGGCTCCATCACGATCTTGGCGTGGTTGGGGCCGATGGGTTCGACCTCGATGGAGCGCGGCTTCAGAAAACCTTGATTGGACATGGAGCAAGTTCCTTTTCAATACCCTCGGCTCGTTACACCGATAAGGCTGATGGAAATGAATCAGTAGTCAGCCGCCGGACGGGGAAACCCGTGGGGCCGTATGACTGCGGGAATAAACACCGCAAAGCCCGCCAGGGCCAACAGGCCTGGGCGGGCTGGGTTCGCAGTATAACCGAAGCGGGCGCGAGCCCGCTGCGGATTAACGCGAGTACAGTTCGACAACCATCGACTCGTTGATGTCGCGGGCGACATCAGCGCGGTCGGGAGCCGACTTGAACGTACCGGCCAGCTTGTTGGTGTCAACTTCCACCCACTGCGGCATGCCAATGCTCGAAGCCAGATCCAGCGATTCGCGGATACGGGCTTGCTTCTTGGCGCCTTCACGGATGGTGATGACGTCACCGGCCTTGACCAACATCGAGGCGATGTCGGCGGTGCGGCCGTTCAGCTCGACGGCGCGGTGGCTCACCAGCTGGCGAGCTTCAGCACGGGTCGAACCGAAACCCATGCGGTACACCACGTTGTCCAGACGCGATTCGAGCAACTGGATCAGCGTTTCGCCGGTGTTGCCGCGACGACGCTCGGCTTCGACGAAGTACTTGCGGAATTGCTTCTCGAGCACACCGTACATGCGCTTGAGTTTTTGCTTTTCGCGCAGCTGCAGACCGTAGTCAGAGGTGCGAGCACCCGAGGTACGGCCGTGCTGGCCGGGCTTGGAATCCAGTTTGCACTTGGAATCCAGCGAGCGACGAGCGCTCTTCAGGAACAGGTCAGTACCCTCGCGGCGCGAGAGTTTGCACTTGGGACCAATATAACGAGCCATGGAGGTTCCCCTTAGATACGACGACGCTTCGGCGGACGGCAGCCGTTGTGCGGAACGGGCGTGATATCGGCAATGCTCGAAATCTTGATGCCCAGCGCGTTCAGAGCACGCACCGACGACTCGCGGCCGGGGCCGGGGCCCTTGATGCGGACTTCGAGGGTCTTGATGCCGTACTCCATTGCCACGCGGCCAGCCGTTTCGGCGGCGACCTGAGCAGCGAACGGGGTCGACTTACGCGAGCCCTTGAAACCGGCACCACCCGAGGTTGCCCACGACAGGGCGTTGCCCTGACGATCGGTAATGGTGATGATGGTGTTGTTGAACGACGCGTGAACGTGCGCGATGCCGTCCGAGACGTTCTTCTTAACCTTTTTGCGCACGCGCGAAGCGCCGCTGGTGGAAGCTTTCGCCATAATCTAATTCCTCGATTATTTCTTCAGGGACGCAGCAGCACGACGCGGGCCCTTACGGGTGCGAGCGTTGGTGCGAGTGCGCTGGCCGCGCACCGGCAAACCGCGCTTATGACGCATACCGCGGTAGGTTCCCAGGTCGATCAAACGCTTGATCGAGAGCTGCACTTCACGACGCAGGTCGCCTTCGACGGTGAACACGCCAACGTGTTCACGGATGCGTTCCAACTCAGCGTCGGTCAGATCTTTGACCTTTTTGGTAACGGGCACACCAGCAGCTTCGCAGATCTTGCGGGCGCGCGTACGACCGATGCCAAAAATGGCGGTCAGGCCGATCTCGGCGTGCTGTTGCGGCGGAATGTTAATGCCAGCAATACGGGCCATGACTGTTCCTTGATTTAATCCGTTGCGTAACGCTAACCAGGGTTAGCCTTGACGCTGCTTGTGACGCGGGTCGGTGCAGATGACGCGCACCACGCCGTGACGTTTGATAACTTTGCAATTGCGGCAGATCCGCTTAACCGATGCCATTACTTTCATGGTTGACTCCTAATTTTCCGTAATCCGGTTCCGCCTATTTTGAGCGGAAGACAATCCTGGCCCTCGTCAGGTCATAGGGCGTGAGCTCCACCGTGACCTTATCTCCGGGAAGGATCCGGATGTAATGCATGCGCATCTTGCCGGAAATATGGCCCAACACCACGTGGCCGTTTTCGAGCTTGACGCGAAATGTCGCGTTGGGGAGGTTCTCAAGAACCTCGCCCTGCATCTGGATGACGTCGTCCTTTGACATGCTTTCTGCTCAAGGCTAGAGAACATCTATCGCATCGGCAAACCCGCACCCTTGAAGTTGGCCTTCTTGAGCAGCGAGTCGTACTGGTGAGACATCATGTAGGCCTGAACTTGCGCCATGAAATCCATCGTCACCACAACAATAATCAACAGAGACGTCCCACCGAAGTAGAACGGTACGTTCCAGCGCATCACCATGAATTCCGGCAGCAAGCACACAAGCGTGATGTAGAGGGCACCAGCCAGCGTGAGACGCATCAGAATCTTGTCGATGTAGCGCGCGGTTTGTTCACCAGGGCGGATGCCCGGGACGAACGCACCACTTTTCTTCAGGTTATCTGCCGTTTCGCGGCTGTTGAACACCAGAGCCGTGTAGAAAAAGCAGAAGAAGATGATCGCGACAGAATACAGCGTGATGTAGAGCGGTTGACGAGGTTCAAGCGCAGCAGCCAGATCGCGCAGCCACCCCAGGCTTTCGCCCGTGGCAAACCAACTGGTGACCGTAGCCGGGAAGAGAATGATCGACGATGCAAAGATCGGCGGAATCACCCCTGCCATGTTCAGCTTGAGCGGCAAATGCGAGCTTTGACCGCCGTAGATCTTGTTGCCCACCTGACGCTTGGCATAGTTCACCGTGATCTTGCGCTGTCCGCGTTCGACGAACACCACAAACGCCGTCACCAGCACGACCAGAGCCACGATGAACAGTGCGGAGATCACCGACATCGAGTTGGTGCGCACCAGGTCCAGCAGCCCCGCCAGCGCCGAGGGCAAGCCCGCGACGATACCGGTGAAGATCAGGATCGAAATACCATTGCCCAGACCACGCTCGGTAATCTGCTCACCCAGCCACATGACGAACATGGTGCCGGTGACCAGCGTCACCACCGTGGTGAAGCGGAACAACATACCTGCATCGACCACAAGCCCCGGTTGGGACTCCAACGCTACCGAAATGCCCACAGCCTGTACCAGCGCCAGCAATACTGTGCCGTAGCGGGTGTACTGAGTGATCTTGCGCCGGCCGGCTTCACCCTCTTTTTTGAGGGCTTCCAGCGACGGCATCACCACCGACATCAACTGCATGATGATGGATGCCGAGATGTACGGCATGATCCCCAGGGCAAAGATCGAAAAGCGCGAGAGCGCACCGCCCGAGAACATGTTGAACAGGCCCAGGATCCCGCCCTCGTTCTGGCGGAACAAGTCCGCCAGCGCGTCCGGATTGATGCCCGGGACAGGGATGTGGGTACCAAGACGATAAACCACCAGGGCGAGGATCAGAAACACCAGCCGGCGTTTCAGATCTCCGTACCGGGATCCGGTCTTACCCAGTGCCTGCGCTTTAGCCACGCGTCACCTCGCGATCAGGCAAGCGAGCCGCCCGCGGCCTCGACAGCGGCGCGAGCGCCAGCCGTCGCAGTGATGCCGCGAAGCACCACTTTGCGCGAGAGTTCACCCGACTTGATGACCTTGGCGAAACGCACTGCCTGGCCAACCACACCCGCGGCCTTCAGCGCCTGGAGATCGACTTCCTCGATATCCAGATCCTGCAGCTCGGACAGACGCACTTCGGCGTACAGGTGGCGACCCAGCGGGGTGAAACCACGCTTGGGCAGGCGACGCTGCAGCGGCATTTGACCGCCTTCGAAGCCAACCTTGTGGAAGCCGCCCGAACGCGACTTCTGGCCCTTGTGGCCGCGGCCACCGGTTTTACCCAGGCCCGAGCCGATACCGCGGCCAAGGCGACGCTTGGCGTGCTTGGCGCCCTCGGCGGGCTTGATGGAATTAAGTTGAATTTCCGACATCGTGATTCCTTAGCCTTCCGACACGGAGACGAGGTATTCGACCTTGCGGATCATACCGCGCACTTCCGGGGTGTCGACGAGCACACGGCTGCTATTGAGACCGCGCAGGCCCAGACCGCGAATGGTGTCGCGGTGGGATTGCTTGGTGCCAATGACCGAGCGCACGAGCGTAACTTTGATCTGCTTCTGAGCCATGACTTACCCCAGGATCTCTTCGACGGTCTTGCCGCGCTTGGCAGCAACGTCCGACGGAGTCAGGGAGTTGCGCAGGCCGTTCAACGTGGCGCGAACCAGGTTGTACGGGTTGCTCGAGCCCAGGCTCTTGGCAACGACGTTACGCACACCCATCACTTCGAAAATGGCGCGCATCGGGCCACCGGCGATCACGCCAGTACCTTCAGCGGCCGGCGAAATCAGCACCGTCGAGGCGCCGTGCTTGCCCACCACGGTGTGGTGGAGCGTGCCGTTCTTCAGGGCAACCTTGAACATGCCGCGACGGGCCTGTTCCATTGCCTTCTGAACCGACACCGGCACTTCGCGCGCCTTGCCCTTGCCCATGCCGATACGACCATCGCCATCGCCGACCACGCTCAGCGCAGCAAAGCTCATGGTGCGACCACCCTTGACCACTTTGCTCACGCGGTTGACCGCGATCATCTTCTCGCGCAGACCGTCGTCGTTCTCTTTTTCCGCGGCGTTCTTGCCTTGTACTTTAGCCATGTGACTGATCCTCGCTTAGAACTTCAGGCCGGCTTCACGCGCGGCTTCGGCCAGCGCCTTGACGCGGCCATGGTAACGAAAGCCCGAGCGATCGAAGGCAACCAGTTCGATACCAGCAGCCTTGGCCTTCTCGGCCACGCGCTTGCCGATCAGCGCGGCAGCAGCGGCGTTGCCGCCAGCGCCGGCGCCAGACAGCTGCGCACGCACTTCGGCTTCCAGCGTCGAGGCGCTGACGACCACACGATCGCCTTCCGGCGAAATGATGTTGGCGTAGATGTGCAGGTTCGAGCGGTAGACCGAGAGGCGATGAACGCCCAGCTGCGCGATCTTCCGGCGGGTCGGTACCGCACGACGCAAACGGGAAACTTTTTTGTCCATGATTCGTCCTTGTCGCCTTTACTTCTTCTTGGTCTCTTTGATGACGACGCGTTCATCAGCGTAACGCACGCCCTTGCCCTTGTAGGGTTCGGGTTCGCGGTATGCGCGGATTTCAGCGGCCACCTGACCGACGACTTGCTTGTTGGCGCCCTTGATGATGATTTCCGTCTGCGTGGGGCATTCGGCCTTCACACCAGCAGGCAGCTGATGCAGGATGTCGTGCGAAAAGCCCAGTTGCAGTTTGACGGCTTCACCTTGGACGGAGGCGCGGAAACCCACGCCAACCAGGTTCAGCTTGCGCTCGAAGCCCTTGCTCACACCGGTCACCATGTTGGCGACCAGGGCGCGCACGGTGCCCGACATGGCGTTGGCGTGACGCGAGTCATTGGCAACGATGAACGACAGCTTGCCGCCGTCTTCGTTGATGATGACATCGCCAGTCAGCGACTGCACCAGCGTGCCCAGCGGGCCCTTCACGGTGATCTGATCCGCTTGGATGTTGGCTTCAACACCCTTCGGCAGTTCTACCGGGTATTTAGCGATACGTGACATTCGACTCTCCTTAGGCCACGTAGCACAGGACTTCGCCGCCCACGCCATTGGCGCGAGCCTTGCGGTCGGTCATCACGCCGCGCGAGGTCGAAACGATAGCCACGCCCAGGCCGTTCATGACCTGAGGAATGTTGCTGCGGCCCTTGTAGATACGCAGACCGGGGCGCGAGACGCGTTCGATGCGCTCGATGACCGGGCGGCCGGCGTAGTACTTCAGGGTGATTTCCAGCTCAGGCTTGGCCTGGCTGCCCTTGATTTCAAAGCCGTCGATGTAGCCTTCGTCTTTCAGCACAGCGGCAATGGCCGCCTTCAGCTTCGAGGAGGGCATGTTCACCGTGGTTTTGTCGACTTGCTGCGCATTGCGAATGCGGGTCAGCATATCGGCGATGGGATCGCTCATGCTCATATTCGTTCTCCTACCAGCTGGCCTTGGTCATGCCGGGCACTTCGCCCTTCATGGCCATTTCACGCAGTTTGTGACGGGTCAGGCCGAACTTGCGGAACACGCCGCGCGGACGACCGGTCACCACGCAACGATTGCGCTGACGCGTCGGGTTGGCATTGCGCGGCAGCTGTTGCAGCTTGAGCCGAGCCTGGTAACGTTCTTCGTCGGTCTTCGACTGGTCGTCGATGATCGCTTTCAGTTCGGCACGGCGAGCGGCGAACTTGTCAGCCAGCTTGGCGCGCTTGATATCGCGATTGATGAGGGAGAGTTTAGCCACGTCATCAGCCCCTTAGTTGCGGAACGGGAAGCTGAAGGCCGCAAGCAGCGCCTTGGCTTCGTCGTCGGTCTTGGCGGTGGTGGTGATGCTGATGTTCAGCCCACGCAGCGCGTCGATCTTGTCGTACTCGATTTCGGGGAAAATGATCTGCTCTTTCACCCCGATGTTGTAGTTGCCACGGCCGTCAAATGCACGACCCGACACACCGCGGAAGTCGCGCACGCGAGGCAGCGCAACCGCCACCAGGCGATCCAGGAATTCGTACATGCGTTGACCACGCAGCGTCACCATGCAACCGATCGGGTAGTTTTCACGGATCTTGAAGCCGGCGATAGCCTTGCGCGTCTTGGTGACGACAGGCTTCTGGCCGGAGATCTTGGTGAGGTCCGAAACGGCGTGTTCGATGACCTTCTTGTCAGCCACGGCTTCCGAGACACCCATGTTCAGGGTGATCTTGGTGATGCGCGGGACTTCCATCACGGTCTTGTAGTCGAACTTGGCTTGCAGGTCGGCAACGACCTTGCTCTTGTAGAAATCTTGCAAACGAGACATGTCTTTCGCCCCTTACGCCTTGGCGCCGACAACGGCACCATTGGAACGGAACACGCGAACCTTGCGACCGTCCTCTTCCTTGATGCCCACGCGATCACCCTTACCGGTGGCGGGGTTGAAGAGAGCCACGTTCGAGATGTGGATCGGGAGCGTCTTTTCGACGATGCCGCCGGGGTTGTTGGCCATGGGGTTGGCCTTCATGTGCTTCTTCACAACATTGACACCCTCGACCAGCACGTGGTCGGCGTCAACGATGGACAGCACGGTGCCACGACGCTTTTTGTCGCGGCCAGTCAATACGATGACTTCGTCGCCTTTACGGATCTTGTTCATCGTGGGCTCCTTACAGCACTTCCGGGGCCAGCGACACGATCTTCATGAACTTGTCGTTACGCAGTTCGCGCGTAACCGGTCCGAAGATGCGGGTGCCAATCGGCTCCAGCTTGGCATTGAGCAACACGGCGGCATTGCCACCGAAACGAATCAGCGAACCGTCCTTGCGGCGCACGCCCTTGGCGGTACGAACCACCACAGCGTTGTAGATCTCGCCTTTCTTGACGCGTCCGCGGGGGGCCGCATCTTTGACGCTCACCTTGATGATGTCGCCGATACCGGCATAGCGGCGCTTGGAGCCACCGAGCACCTTGATGCACATGACTGCACGCGCACCAGTGTTGTCGGCCACGTCCAGCGTGGTCTGCATTTGGATCATGATTTTTCCTGTTCCAACTTAACTGAAAACACGCCCTTCCCTGTTGGATAAGGCCCGTGCTTCCTGCCAGTTTTGGTCCCGTCAGGTCCGCGCTGCCTGCTGGCAACAACGACCCTGGGTTGAAATCCTGCGGAAGTTTCCCCTGAACGTCGGTCAAACCGGCACAAAGCCCTTCATCTCCCCTGAGGCGGCGCCTCGGAGGTAACTCTTGGGATGAACCGCCCGCAACTGA